>NZ_JBHFNQ010000210.1:0-154620 GCF_041929345.1 Floridaenema aerugineum BLCC-F46 | reverse complement strand
GAGAGTCTTTTACGTGGGGGTAGGAGGTGTGAATCTCCTAGAGGACAGGGTTCCTCGTACTAGACGACCAGTTCAGGTCGCACGTCGTCATTCATCCCCAACTAAATCGGAGATTTTAGGCAAGGGACTTCTGCCGACATTCTTGTTAAAACTCTTTAATTCCAAAGCGGAAAACGGTAAAGTAGGGCAGCTTAACTTTACCGTTTTCCCAAACGGGTTTTTCGTTATACTCAGATCTTGCACTCCTGAGCTCCCGCCTCTTTTCTTCGTTCCCTAGTTCAACCAGGGAACGAGGGAGACGAGGGAGAGGGAGGTTCCACCTCCTTTGAGTGCAAGATCTCAGTTATACAGGATGGTGAAAATTCCAAATTTTATTCTGAGGAGCATCAACAAATCAGATGATTAGGGTTAGTCGCAGGAACTTACGGTTTTATAGAAGTATAACTTTGTTCGCTGCTGTTTGTAGTTTTTTCTTGGGAGTGAGCCTGTCACTTTATCTGCACACTCAGGCACCATACCCAAACAATCCTGTAGTCATAGAGCAACCTTCATTAAAAAATGATTTGACTCCATCTTTTGGTGTTGAAGAAACAGAGGAGCAAAATTTACAACCAGACATAAGTGATTATGAACCGCTTCCCCCTGTTGACAAAAACACACTACAACCCCAAGCTTTTCATCCACCTACTAATTTTCAAGGAAAAACCCTGAAAAATGTCAAGGTTGGCGAGCAAAATAAAGTTATTGCTTTAACATTTGATGATGGGCCTAAACCTAAATATACTGAGCAAATTCTGCAAATTCTCAAGAAAAACAATATTAAAGCTACATTTTTCTGGATTGGTAGATTCGTAGAAGCTTATCCTGAGATTGCTTTAAAGGTAGTTGCACAAGGTCATGCGATCGGCAATCACACTTGGACTCATTCCTACGATAATATGAGCCGATCGCTCGCCTCCTACGAAATCGAAGACACTGCGGCAATTATCGAAAGTGTTACCAAAGTAAAAACTACCTTATTTCGTCCCCCAGGCGGACTGCTGACTAATGGGCCAACAGATTACGCTATCAGTAGAGATTATACTGTTCTGTTATGGTCGGCTGACTCCAAAGACTTCTCCCGTAAAGTTTCCGTAGATTCCATAATTAGCCGAGTCCTCAAAAGCGCCAAACCAGGGGGTATGGTGTTAATGCACGATGGGGGAGGCGATCGCACCCGTACCGTTCAAGCCCTACCCACCATCATTAACTCCCTAAGAGAGCAAGGTTACAAATTTGTCACCGTCCCAGAGTTGTTGGCAATGGACGAAGGCGGGGGAGTAGAGAAGCAGGGGAGCTCTTGAGCAGGGGAGCAGGAGAACACAGAGGAATTTCCCACTCACCAATCCCCAGTCCCCAGTCCCTACTAAACTGAACTGAGAACCTTATCTGCTTTGCTTTCAGAGTTCGCTTCAGGTGAATCAGCTTCCGAAGGCGGAACAGCTTGCCAGAACATCGGTAAATAAGTTTGCCAGTTTTCTAGAATTAGTTTCGCTTTTTTGCTGCCAGTGCGATCGCCATGAGCCGAAATCAATTCCTTCAACTGCGCCTCACCCGCTGGAGTTAACACCCGTTGGACTTTCACAATTTCCGGGTTAACTTTCTTAGAGAAACTACCATCTTCATCTAAGAAATAAGCTAAACCACCAGTCATCCCAGCGCCCACATTGCGACCGACTTTACCCAAGACTACAATTACACCACCAGTCATGTACTCACAACAGTGGTCGCCAGCACCTTCAATCACCGCTTTAGCGGCTGAGTTTCGCACTGCAAAGCGTTCACCAGCTTGACCATTAGCATACAACACGCCACCAGTCGCTCCGTAAAGGCAGGTATTACCAACAATCACATTTGCCGAAGTATCGTAGGTAGCTTCTGCTGGAGGTTTAATAATAATTTCTCCACCGTGCATTCCTTTACCTACGTAGTCGTTTGCTTCTCCTGACAAGTTCAAGATTACTCCGGGTAAGTTGAATGCGCCGAAGCTTTGACCGACGCTACCTTTGATATTGAGGGTAATTTGACCTTCAAAGCCAGTATTGCCATAAGTTGAGGCAATGGCACCGGATATTCTTGCGCCGATCGTCCGATCGGTATTCACTGCCACAATATCTTTAGTGACTTCTGTTTGATGAGTAATAGCCGCAGCAATTTCGGGATCTGCTAAAAGCCCGTCGTCTAAAACATCACCATTGGTATGAACTGCTTCATGTTCTAACCAACTGCGATCGACTCTAGTATCGGGTAAAGCTAACAAATAAGACAGATCCAAATGCTCAGTCTTAGCCAACTGAACATCTTCCCGTACTTTTAACAGATCTGCTCGTCCAATTAACTCATTCAAAGAACGATAACCGAGTTTTGCCAAGATCGATCGCACTTCTTCGGCTACATAGTAGAAGAAATTCACCACATTTTCTGGCACTCCTGTAAACCGTTTCCGCAGTTGTTCTTGCTGAGTGGCTACTCCTACTGGGCAATTATTAGTGTGACAGATGCGAGCCATAATACAGCCTTCTGCGATCATGGCGATCGATCCAAAGCCATATTCTTCGCCACCCATCAGGGCACCCATTACTACATCCCAGCCAGTTTTAAAGCCACCATCAACTCTTAAAATGACTCTGGAACGCAGTTTGTTTTCCATCAACACCCGATGGACTTCGGTTAATCCTAATTCCCAAGGACTTCCAGCGTGTTTAATCGAGGACAAAGGCGATGCACCTGTTCCTCCATCATGACCGGAAATTTGGATAATATCGGCATTAGCTTTAGCCACACCTGCGGCGATAGTTCCAATACCGACTTCGGCTACTAATTTCACGGAAACGGCTGCTTTCGGGTTAATTTGGTGTAAATCAAAGATTAACTGCGCTAAATCTTCAATTGAGTAAATATCATGGTGTGGAGGTGGCGAAATTAAAGTCACTCCGGGCTTAGAACGTCGCAACATGGCAATGTAGGGACTGACTTTTTTACCGGGTAACTGTCCACCTTCTCCGGGTTTGGCACCTTGAGCAATTTTAATCTCAATTTGCTTGGCACTCATCAAGTATTCTGGAGTTACGCCAAAACGACCGCTTGCTACTTGTTTAATGGCACTAGAAGCGGTATCCCCATTCCGTAAACCTTTCAAATGTGGGAATGTTGGCGATAAACCATTTTCATCTACGTCATTAAGAATTTTGTAACGGTTGGGATCTTCGCCACCTTCACCTGAGTTAGATTTACCACCAATGCGGTTCATGGCGATCGCTAAAACTTCATGCGCTTCTGGTGAAAGGGCACCCAAGGACATTCCCCCTGTGGCAAAACGCTTGACTATCTCTGTTACAGATTCTACTTCTTCGATGGGGATGGATGGGCGATCGCTCTCAAACTCTAACAAATCCCGCAAAGCTGTAACCGGACGTTCTGACAGAATTTTCCGGTACAGTTCATAGTAATTCGATGGGGACTGGGGACCGCCATCGACTGGGGACTGGGGTAGGGGCGATTCATGAATCGCCCCTACAGCCTTGTATTCTGCTACCGCCTTATGCAAAGCTTTTGCCATTTCAGGGGAGTTCATGTGATACTCACCACCGGGACGGTATTGAACGAAGCCGAAGTTTTCTAACTTCTTAATAGTTAACTCTGGGAAAGCTTTGCTGTGGAAAGACATTACCTCAGAAGCTAACTCTTTGACTGTTAAACCGCCAATCCGAGAAGCTGTACCTTTGAATCCTAATTGTAATAGTTCCGAATTAATGCCGATCGCTTCAAAAATTTGTGCTCCTTGGTAAGAAGAAAGCAGCGATATTCCCATTTTCGAGAGTATCTTCAACAACCCATCTTCTACAGCTTTTTTGTAATTAGCTTGGGCTTTTTCTAAGGTACAAGACGGAATTTTTCCTCGTTCCATGAAACTTTGAGTTTTAGGATTTTCCCACCAACTCCGCACTGTTTCAAAGGCTAAATAGGGACAAACTGCGGCTGCACCAAAACCAATTAAACAAGCAAAATGATGGGTGTTCCAACATTGTGCTGTATCAACTACGATCGAAGCTTTCATCCGCAGTCCTTCACCAATTAAATGGTGGTGAACTGCACCCATAGCCAACAATGGTGGAATATAAGTACAATCAGCACTAATTCCGCCATTTGTTCTGTCGCTTAAAATCAAAATCTTCGCGCCAGATTTTACAGCTGCATCTGCTGACAAACAAAGGTTATTAACAGCTTTTGCCAACCCATCGGGACCACTACCTACAGGGTAAAGTGTAGATAAAGTAGCTGTTTGGAAACCAGAATTTCGCACTACTTCTAAATCTGTTTCACTCAAAACCGGAGACTGAATTAACAGCTTTTCGGCATATTCTGGTTTAACATCCAAAATATTACCCCGATCGCCCAAGGTCATGCTCAAAGACATTACCAATTTTTCCCGCAAAGGGTCGATCGATGGGTTTGTCACCTGAGCAAAACGTTGTTTAAAGTAATCGTAGAGTAAATGTGGACGACGAGAAAGTACTGCTAAAGGAATATCATCACCCATGCAGAAAGTTGGTTCTTTGGCACTCGCTGCCATTTCCTCGATTATCATTTCTACGTCTTCGATCGTATACCCAAAAGCAGTTTGATTTCGCAGCAAAGTTTGTTCATCTAATAACCTTGTTTCGGGGAAGGGTTGAGGTTGCAGAGTTTTCCGATTTTTCAACCATTCACCTAATGGCAATTTTTGGGCAATTCTAGTTTTCAGTTCCCAATTTTTCAGAACTTCCTTAGATTCTAAGTCAACGGCGATCATTTGACCGGGACCTAAGCGACCTTTTTCCATAATTTCTGTTTCGGGAATGTCTACTACTCCAGCTTCGGAAGCGACAATAACGCAACCATCTTTAGTAGTAACAAAACGGGCTGGTCTTAAGCCGTTGCGATCGAGTGTAGCACCCACTTGTTTGCCATCACTAAACACCAACAAAGCCGGACCATCCCAAGCTTCCTGCAAACCGCTGTAATATTCGTAAAAATCAACAATTTCTTGATGATCTTCTAAATCCGGCTGATTTTTGTAAGCTTCTGGCACCATAATCATTAATGATTCCATTGGCGATCGTCCAGAACGCACTAGCAATTCTAAAACATTATCCAAGTTTGCCGAATCACTATTTCTGACATCAACCGAAGGCTTCAAATCTTCAATACTTTCTCCCCAAACTGGATGATTTAACTCGGCTTTCCGCGCCATTGTCCAGTTAATATTGCCCAGCAAAGTATTAATTTCCCCATTATGCCCCAACAAGCGCATTGGTTGAGCCAAAGGCCATTTAGGCATAGTATTGGTACTAAAACGACGGTGATAAACGGCAAAGTTGCTCTTATATTCTGGGTTTTTCAAATCTGTGTAAAATTCTGCCAAAACTGCCGATCGCACCATGCCCTTATAAACAATTGTCCGCGAAGAAAAAGAACAAATGTAAAGGTCATCAGGCCATTTTAAAGAAGTTTCCGCCTCTAATCTTTTGCCAATTCGCCGCCGAACTAAATACAATTGCCGTTCTAATTCATCGCCCTTTAGAGATTCGCTTTTAACAATTAATTGCTCAATCTTTGGTTGATTTTCCCTAGCTTGAATCCCCAAAACTTGAGTTTCAACAGGCACCTTTCGCCAACCAATCAACGTCAAATTTTCTGCAACTAATTCCCTTTCAATTACATGGCGAATAATTGACGCTTTTTGTGCCTCTGGTGGTAAGAAAACCATGCCCACAGCTAAGGAACTTTTATCAGTTTCATTCCCTACCCAATCGCTTAACAAATCCCAAGGAATCGCCGTCATAACTCCCGCCCCATCGCCTGAGTCATAATCCGCACTACAACCGCCTCGGTGTTCCAAACAAGCTAGTGCAGACAAGGCTTTATCCACAATATCATGACTAGCGTGCCCATCTTGATTGGCAATAAAACCAACACCACAAGCATCCCTTTCTTCTACTAACCAAGGTTGACCTAAATAGCCAACATTAGCTAGTTCATTCGATGTATTTTGTAATAAATTTTGCTGCGATTTTTTCTGATTCATGGATTGATTCATCTGTTACTACTTTTTTGGTTGATGTGATTTTTTTGGGAAAACTTAAACAATTCAAAATGCGGAGCGGGATTTGAGGATGACAAGATGTAGAGGATTAATTTAAGACTTTGTATCCAGTGTCTCTACTTGGCGATAAATCCTAAAATCCTCTAATCCGTTAATCCCGATCCAGGGGGAGAATTAATTTAGATACTCAATTTGTTCTTTTAAGATCTTAAAAAATCAGCCAGGGGAACCTCAAAACAACCTCTAAATAAATAAAAAGTGAGAATGAATGTCTTAATTCAAGAAGTTCTCTAGATCGCCTGAAATACAGGGAAACACTGGCGACAGATGTTTAAGATTCTATAAAAAAACTTGAACGCAAGCAACACCTAATTTGGTATCCTTTATCAGCTAGACTTTTTGTTCATTTTGAACAAGATTATCAGTTGTAACTGTAGAGACGTTGCATGCAACGTCTCTACAGTTACAGCTACAACAATCTGCCTCTATCACAAATGTAGCGGCTTGATGAAAATTTTTTGTAAATAAAGTCATCATTCCTTGACGATCGCCATCGTGAACACTCTCTGCAAAAATCTTCTCTATTACTGTTTCAGCACCATCACCTTTATCGCTACCCCCATTTGGGTGAGTGTAAATGCCTTGTATCCAGTTTCCCCGGTAGTCGCAGGGGAGATGGGGAGATGGGGTGATGGGGAGATGGGGAAGTTTATTAACTCAAAAAACGAAGCTAAGAACTTCCCCCTACTTCTCCACCCCGCTACCTTTTTCTCCCAGTCCCCAGTCGATGGCGGTCCCCAGTCCCCAGCCTTTGGTAATCAAATCTCTGTCAATGGTCGCACTTTTCCTTTTCCTTGGCGACAGTGGCGAACTTCTGCATCGGGTGGGGTGCGAGTTGCTGTGAGTGATGCTGGATTAATGCAGGCGATCGGACTACAGTTATTAAGTAGCTCGGATATGAACAGACAACCAGTAAAATGGTTTGCTCCTGACAATACTTACTCTTTTATTTTAGCTACTCAACTAACAGGACAATATCGTTATTTAGATATTACCGACTTAGCCAAAACTTACAATTGGCAAATCCAAAGATTAGGCGAAACTCTACAAATTACCACACCCCCTGCCATTATCCAAGAAATTCGCCAAGCTAATCAAGATTGGGGAGAAAGAATCATTGTAGACTTAGACCGTTCTACTCCTTGGCAAGTAATTCAAGATACTAAAACTGTAACTATAAAAATTGACGCTCAAGCAAATCCAGAACTTTTACAAAGATTCCAAACGCCTGATTCTACTTTGCAGGTGGAAAGTGCAGAGAACCAAATTCTGTTAAAGATGAGTATACCTGATGGTCTGCGTCCTCGCGTTTGGTCTTTAGCAAATCCCGATCGCATAATAATAGATTTAGCTCCCGAAGTATTACAAGAATTAGATATTGCTTGGACTCCCGGTATCCGTTACAAACAACAAATTGTTACTTTAGATAATTCTCGATTTCCTGTAATTTTGCTAGAAATTAATCCCCGTCAACGAGGATTAAAGTTAAAACCAATTTGGGGCAATTCTCAGACTTTAATTGGCATTAATCCTTTAGTTACAGTGGCTAGAGAATCGCAAGCAGCTGCGGCAATTAATGGAGGTTATTTTAATCGTAATACTCAATTACCTTTAGGCGCAATTCGTCAAGATGGCAATTGGATTTCTAGTCCGATTTTAAACCGAGGTGCGATCGCTTGGAACGATAACAGCGAATTCAAAATCTCCCGTCTCACCCTCCAAGAAACCTTAACCACATCCAGCGGACACAAATTACCCATAGTTAATTCTAATAGCGGTTACACACAACCAGGGATTGCTCGTTATACTCCCAATTGGGGAACAGTCTACAACCCTTTAACTAATAATGAAACCTTAATAGTCATTCAAAATAACCAAGTACAAAATATTTTACCCGGAGCAATAGTAGGGCAAACTTCTCTTCCTATTCCTAGCAATGGCTATATTTTGGCAATTCGCGGTAATTTAGATTGGCAACCAGAAATTTACTTACCTCTAGGAACAACTGTTACATTCCAAAGTGAAACTTTCCCACCAGAATTTAACCGCTATCCCCACATTATCGGAGCCGGACCAATTTTACTCTTAAATAGCCGCATAGTCCTTGATGCTCAAGCTGAACAATTTCGAGATTCATTTATTAAAGAATCTGCTCATCGAAGCGTAATTGCTACAAACAGAATGGGTACTATATTAATAGCCACTGTAGGCAACCGTTCTGGTGGAGTTGGCCCGACTCTCAGCGAAATTGCCGAGATTATGCAACGTCTAGGAGCAATTGATGCTCTCAATCTTGATGGGGGTAGCTCTACAAGCCTTTACCTTGGGGGTCAACTGATTAATCGTTCACCTAACACTGCTGCTCGTATACACAACAGTTTAGGTGTTTTCATCGAATTTTAGCCAGAGTAATTTAAAGTTAGTTTAAAGCGATCGCTTCCTGAGTTAAAGATTTGATGTAGATCACCTAAATTGGGCATCTTAGAGATGACAACACCTAAGTGGAGTGTTATGTTAGGGTACGAGATAGAACGCGAATAACTGGAAGTCTAATTAAACCCATTATTTTCTACTAAATAATCCCTTAGATTCCGGTGTTAAAACTTGGGAACAACATCACACTTCAATAAGGTAATTAATCAACTAAAACTTTCGCTAACAAAATCAAAGTAGAAGGAATTAAAGTCATGGCTCAACTTCAAGAAGTTTCCAACGTATCTTTAACAGCTTTACCCGCATCTAATCCTGTAGCAGCAACAGAATTACGTCCTTGGGGTTCTTTTACTACATTAGAAGAAGGACGGGGTTATAAGATTAAGAGAATTGAAGTTAAGCCAGGGCACCGTCTGAGCTTACAAATGCACCACCACCGCAGCGAACACTGGATTGTGGTTTGTGGAACAGCTAAAATTGTCTGTGGTGAGAAAGAAAGTTTGCTCGGCCCTAACGAATCTACCTACGTTCCCCAGTGTGCTCTTCACCGTTTAGAAAATCCTGGAGTGATTCCCTTAATCCTGATTGAAGTGCAAAATGGGGAATATCTGGGAGAAGATGATATTGTTCGTTACCAAGACGACTACTCCCGTACTAAATAGTTAAGTTAAGTAAGCGCAATGATTAATCTCAGCAAAGCAGCCGCCAGCGAAGTCAAGCGACTAATGGCTAAACAAAAACAACCAAACTCTCTATTTCGTCTAGGTGTTCAGCCTGGAGGCTGCGCTGGGATATATTACACACTGGATATCGACCAAACAATCAAAACTCAAGACCAAGTTTATGAGTCCCAAGGTATAAAAATAGTAGTAGAACAAAATATTTTAGAATATATTAATGGCCTCACCCTAGACTATACAGAGGATCTGATGGGAGGAGGCTTTCGCTTTCATAACCCTAATGCTAGTTCTAGTTGTGGTTGTGGTAATTCTTTCTCTGTAATTGACACAAATCCACCCAAATAGATATAATAAATATTTGTGATTAATTCCAAACAGCCAAGACAGTACCCTAGAGGTCATGCCCACAATTCAACAATTAATTCGTGATGAACGCCAAAAAGCGCGTAAGAAAACTAAGTCGCCTGCGTTGAAGAGTTGCCCTCAGCGACGCGGTGTTTGCACTAGAGTATATACAACCACTCCGAAAAAACCTAACTCGGCACTTCGTAAAGTGGCGAGAGTCAGACTTACCTCTGGATTTGAGGTAACAGCATATATTCCAGGCATTGGACATAATTTGCAAGAACACTCCGTAGTGATGATTCGGGGTGGTCGGGTAAAAGATTTGCCAGGGGTAAGATATCACATTATTCGCGGTACTCTAGATACTGCTGGTGTGAAAGACCGTCGCCAAGGACGTTCCAAGTATGGTACCAAGCGTCCCAAAGCAGCCGCCGCCAAATAATTAAGATAAAAATTCCCAACTCTTAAGGTAGAGGGAATTAAGTTAGGGCATAAAGTAGGAAAAGCACCCAGCTATCACCTGCGAAAATTGCAAAAATTAGTTTCTCAGAAATAATTTTGATGACCAATGGCTTAATTTCATGCCTTAAGCCAAATCTTTAAAGTCCATGTTGAAGGCTTATTATGTCTCGTCGTTCAGTAGTTCAGAAACGTCCAACACCACCAGATCCTGTCTATAACAGCCGCTTAGTCAGTATGATGGTGCGGCGGGTAATGAAGAGTGGTAAGAAGTCAGTTGCTTCCAGCATTGTTTACGATGCTTTCAAAATCATCGAAGAAAGAACAGGTTCAGATCCTCTGTTAACCTTTGAGCGAGCAGTAAAAAATGCTACGCCCTTGGTAGAAGTAAAAGCTCGCCGTGTCGGTGGTGCTACATACCAAGTACCAATGGAAGTTCGCTCAGATAGAGGTGCAACTTTAGCACTACGTTGGTTAATCCAATTTTCCCGTGCTAGAACCGGACGCTCAATGGCTAATAGATTAGCCCAGGAGTTGATGGATGCGGCAAATGAAACTGGAAGTGCAATTCGGAAGCGGGAAGAAACGCACCGGATGGCAGAAGCGAATAAGGCATTTGCTCACTATCGCTACTAGTGTTGGCGGGTAAGTTAAGGCAACCTTTGCCACGTAAAGACAATTATGTTGGCTCTCACCCGCCCCTACAATCGAAAATCGGTGGCTTCGCCACAAAAAAGTATAGAATCTTAACAGAGAGTAAAGAAAGTTTATCTACGGCAATAACCAAGGAGGTAGCCGTGGCACGTACCATCCCGCTTGAAAAAACACGCAATATTGGTATTGCAGCCCACATTGATGCGGGCAAGACAACAACTACAGAAAGAATCCTGTTTTATTCCGGGATCGTTCACAAGATTGGCGAAGTCCATGAAGGAACAACGGTAACAGACTGGATGGAGCAAGAGCGGGAGCGAGGAATCACCATTACTGCTGCCGCTATCAGCACTAGCTGGAAAGACCACAAAATCAATATTATCGACACACCGGGTCACGTAGATTTCACCATTGAAGTGGAACGCTCCATGAGAGTTTTGGATGGAGTGATCGCAGTATTTTGCTCGGTGGGAGGCGTACAGCCTCAATCTGAAACCGTATGGCGGCAGGCAGACAGGTACAGAGTGCCGCGGTTTGCCTTTGTCAATAAAATGGATCGGACTGGGGCAGACTTCTATAAGGTATACAATCAAATACGCGATCGCATGAGGGCAAATGCCGTTCCCATTCAATTGCCCATTGGTAGTGAAAGCGACTTCAGAGGACTCATTGACCTGGTGAAGATGAAAGCCTTGATTTACAAAGACGATCAAGGTAAAGAAATCGCCGAAGAAGAAATTCCTGCCGATCTCCAAGACAAAGCACAAGAGTTTCGTCAGAAGTTGGTAGAAGCAGTAGCTGAAACCGATGATGCTCTGATGGAGAAGTATTTTGAAGGTGAAGAATTAACCGAACAGGAAATCCGCCAAGGGCTGAGAAAAGGCACTATTGAGGGCACGATCGTACCCATGCTTTGCGGTTCGGCCTTCAAAAACAAAGGTGTTCAACCATTGTTAGATGCAGTAGTTGATTACCTGCCTTCCCCACTGGATATTCCAGCGATTAAAGGGCAACTGCCAGATGGTAGCGAAACCGAAAGACGTGCCTCTGACGAAGAGCCATTGTCTGCTTTGGCCTTTAAAATCATGGCAGACCCTTATGGTCGTCTCACCTTCATTCGCGTCTACTCAGGCGTTCTGAAAAAAGGCAGCTACGTCTACAACTCCACTAAAGGGAAGAAAGAGCGCGTATCTCGCCTGATTATTCTCAAAGCAGATGAACGCATTGAAGTAGATGAAATGCGGGCAGGTGATTTGGGCGCAGTTCTAGGTCTAAAAGATACCTTTACAGGCGATACAATCTGCGAAGAAGGTTCTCCAGTTATTCTAGAATCCCTGTTCATTCCTGAGCCTGTAATCTCGGTGGCGGTGGAACCAAAAACCAAACAGGACATGGAGAAACTCTCCAAAGCTCTGCAATCCTTGTCAGAGGAAGACCCAACATTCCGGGTGCGGATTGACCAAGAAACTAACCAAACCGTAATCGCGGGGATGGGTGAACTACACTTGGAAATTCTCGTCGATCGGATGTTACGCGAATTCAAGGTAGAAGCGAATGTGGGCGCACCCCAAGTAGCTTACCGAGAAACGATTCGCGCAGCTGTCAACAGAGTGGAAGGCAAATTTATCCGTCAAAGTGGTGGGAAAGGTCAGTATGGTCACGTAGTCATCGACCTGGAACCAGGAGATCCCGGTAGCGGCTTTGAATTTGTATCAAAGATTGTGGGCGGTGTAGTACCGAAAGAGTACATCGGCCCAGCAGAGCAAGGGATGAAAGAAACCTGTGAATCTGGCGTATTAGCTGGATATCCGCTCATCGACGTGAAAGCGACTTTGGTTGATGGGTCTTACCACGACGTAGACTCGAATGAAATGGCCTTCAAAATCGCAGGTTCAATGGCACTAAAAGCAGCTGTAGCGAAAGCTAAACCAGTGCTTTTGGAGCCTATGATGAAAGTTGAGGTTGAAGTTCCCGAAAACTTTTTGGGAGATGTAATGGGAGACCTCAATTCCCGTCGCGGTCAAATCGAAGGGATGGGATCGGAACAGGGACTTGCCAAAGTCACCGCTAAGGTGCCATTGGCAGAAATGTTTGGCTACGCCACGGATATCCGGTCTAGAACTCAAGGTCGGGGCATATTCTCGATGGAATTTAGCCACTACGAAGAAGTGCCGCGCAACGTGGCTGAAGCTATCATCGCCAAGAGCAAAGGGAACGCTTAGACGAGTTATGAGTTATGAGTTATGAGTTATGAGTTGAAATTTGCTCAACACTCAAAACTCATAACTCTTCTCAAAACTCTAGTTAACTCAAAACTCAAAATTCAAAACTCAAAACTATTCTTATGGCACGCGCAAAGTTTGAAAGGACTAAACCCCACGTTAACATCGGTACGATCGGTCACGTTGACCACGGCAAGACTACCTTAACCGCAGCTATCACCATGACCTTAGCTGCTTTGGGTAAGGCAGTAGCTAAGGCTTATGACCAAATTGATGCGGCACCCGAAGAAAAAGCACGGGGAATCACAATCAATACCGCCCACGTTGAGTACGAAACCGAAAACCGTCACTACGCGCACGTAGACTGTCCCGGACACGCTGACTATGTGAAAAACATGATCACTGGTGCAGCCCAAATGGATGGCGCTATTCTCGTAGTGGCAGCAACCGACGGCGCTATGCCCCAAACTAAGGAGCATATTCTATTAGCACGTCAGGTGGGAGTACCCCGTCTAGTCATCTTCTTGAACAAAGTTGACATGGTAGACGATGAGGAACTCCTCGAACTCGTAGAATTAGAGTTGCGCGAACTTTTGAGTGAATACGAGTTTGATGGCGACGAGCTGCCGATCATTCGTGGCTCAGGTCTGAAGGCTCTGGAAGCAATGACTGCAAACCCAAAAACTCAAAAGGGTGAGAATGAGTGGGTAGATAAAATCTACGAACTCATGGATGCGGTAGATGATTACATTCCGACTCCCGAAAGGGATGTTGACAAGCCGTTCCTGATGGCAGTAGAAGACGTATTCTCGATCACAGGTCGTGGTACGGTTGCTACAGGTCGGATTGAGCGCGGTAAGGTCAAAGTGGGCGATACAGTAGAATTAGTAGGTATCAGAGATACCCGCAACACCACTGTTACCGGGATTGAAATGTTCAAGAAGAGTCTTGACGAAGGTATGGCTGGTGATAACGCGGGTCTACTGCTTCGCGGTATCCAAAAGACCGACATTGAACGCGGTATGGTAATCGCTAAACCAGGTTCAATTACACCTCACACTAAATTTGAAGGTGAAGTGTACGTGCTGACCGAAAAAGAAGGAGGTCGGAAAACTCCTTTCTTCCCTGGCTACCGTCCTCAGTTCTATGTACGGACAACTGACGTAACTGGAACTATTGCAGCTTTTACCGCAGATGATGGTAGTGCCGCAGAAATGGTAATGCCAGGAGACCGCGTGAAAATGACCGTTGAGTTGATTAACCCGATCGCGATCGAACAAGGTATGCGCTTTGCGATCCGTGAAGGTGGTCGTACCATCGGTGCAGGCGTTGTTTCCAAGATTCTGAAGTAGTCACTCTCTGGCACTACTTAAGGGGCAGAAAAGTATTACCAGTTTGGTAAAATACTTTTCTGCTCCTTCATCATCCTGCTAAAACTGTCTAACTGAAAACATAACAATTACTTTAGAACCTAGAAAACTAAAAAAATGGCAACCATTCAGCAGCAAAAAATTCGGATTCGTTTGAAAGCATTTGACCGTCGTCTACTTGACACCTCTTGTGAAAAGATTGTAGACACCGCAAATCGGACACAAGCTACAGCTATTGGCCCTATTCCCCTACCTACACGCAAGAAAATTTACTGCGTTTTGCGTTCTCCTCACGTAGATAAAGATTCTAGAGAACATTTTGAAACTCGGACTCATCGCCGCATTATTGATATCTATCAGCCTTCCTCTAAGACTATTGATGCTTTGATGAAACTTGATTTGCCTGCGGGTGTAGATATTGAAGTCAAACTGTAATCAGTTTCTTTCTGGGTTAAAAACTTGAGATAGCCTTTTAGAAATGATTCTAAAAGGCTGACTTTATTTCTGTTTTGGGTAGAGATCAGCTAAAGTAAATAAAGAAACGCCATTACCCTCTGTGACTATGCCACCGTCATCCTCGATAGCGGTTCGAGAGCTTCCTTTATTCCCACTACCAGAAGTAGTTTTGTTTCCCGGTAGACCCCTACCGCTGCACATTTTTGAATTTCGCTACCGAATCATGATGAATACGATTCTGGAAAGCGATCGCCGTTTTGGGGTACTACTAATGGAACCATCCGGTAAACCAGCATCAGTAGGTTGCTGTGCGGAAATCGTCCGCTTCCAAAGATTACCCGATGACCGCATGAAAATACTCACTCTAGGGCAGCAACGTTTTCGAGTTTTGGAATACGTGCGCGAAAAGCCTTACCGAGTTGGGTTGGTAGAATGGATTGAAGATCAACCACCCCAGAGGGAATTGAACTCTTTAGCAGCAAATGTAGAACAATTACTGCGCGATGTAGTGCGCCTTTCCGCCAAGCTTACAGAACAAAATATTGAATTACCCGATGATATTCCCTCTCTACCGAGAGAGTTGTCTTATTGGGTTGCTAGTAACCTCTACGGTGTACCAGCAGAACAACAGACGTTGTTAGAAATGGATGATACTGTCTCTCGGTTGGAAAGGGAAGCAGAAATTCTCACTTCTACTCGCAATCATCTGGCTGCGAGGACTGTACTTAAAGATACTCTAAAAGAATGATTGACGTAAAGTACGTTGTTGCGCTTCAGCGCTAGTCTGCCGCTGAAGCGCAACAACGTACTTAATTTATTTAGGGCTTGCTTCAAAAAGGTAAAAGTAAGATATGCAAAGGTTTTACCCATTTTTTGCCCACAATAAATGCAAGGTTATCACAATCTTTTAGTGCAAAAACCTTGCCTTTTTGCGGGAAATTGTAGGGACACGGCATTCAAAAGATAACGCAGGAGTTGCAAATATTAATGATGCCGTATCCCTACCGTCACTATTTATTGCTGTCGCGGATACCAACCATACCAATTTAGAACGGCTAACCAAATCGCGGAAAGCAATCCGGCGATGCTAAGGGTTAAACCGCTATAAGGTACTAATAAGCCTAAAATTGGTAAAACTGCCCCAGCAATAGTACAGATGAAAGCTGCTAGAGATGCCCTTAGATTCCTTCCTAGTCCCCAGGCTAGAGTTAAGAGGACGAGAGATGCGATCGCCCAAGCTAGCTGCGGATTTATAATTCGACTCAGATAAGTTATAGCCAAAATCGTAGCAAAGAAAATTCCCCCCGTTATTGCTACATCTTTTAGTTTCAAAGATATTGAAAAATACAATAATAATAACCACCAGAGAAAGATTGCAGGGGCTAATAATAATAAGCGAGGAAGAATTCCTGTATTGCGAATTGTTCCGGTTGCTGTAAATACCCCAAAGGGATTGAGAACAGAAACATTGTCGTCAAAAACCCAAGTAAAACGAGTACCTTTTCCCTCTGCTTTTGCTTCGGTAGGAACAACACCACTGGCAAAATCTGCATTAGGAAAGTTGGCTAATACAGAAAGTCGAAAATTAGAAAGTAATTGCCCATTGGCATTATAAACCCAACGAGGGCCTCCTTGGGCTTGGTAGGTGACACGAAAGCGAGTTTCTGTGTTTGGTGGTAAGCGAAAGGGAAATGTATATTCGCCTGGATTATTTGGTTCTAATCGAGTTCCGTTTTGTTCTACTTTAAAGTTTTGCAGTAAAGAATAGCCGTTAGGTGGTGGTACTTCCAAGAAAAAAGTTTCTGTATCTTTGAGACGATTTATTAACTGATATTCGGCGGCAAAGTCTACTAAATAAACGTTGCGATCGCTCTTTTGTGGATCGGAAGCTTGCATAATATTAACTTGAACTTGGGAACCATTAATTGCTATTAAACGGTTTACAGTTCTTTTTTCCTGCACTTTAACTATTCTGTTTCCAATTTGCGTGTTGTAACTTAATGGTTCTTGAATTGTGTAACGTACTTGGGGTGCAATTTGTTCTAATCTATCTCCAGCTACACTTGCTGCTACTTGAGTTACTCTGGCTTGTTCCCAAAAATGATAACGATTCGCTAAAGTTGTACAAAGAAAGAAGCCTATTATTACCAGAATTAAAACTAAAGCGGTGTGTTGTAAACCACGCAATAATGCTGAATAACGGACTACCCATTCACTAATAAAAATTCCCGGTTCTGGTGCGTCTTTTCGTAAAGAAAAGAGGGAAAAACTTAAAAGAGCGATCGCCATTCCCAACACCCCAACTAACCCAACTAAAATCAAAAACAACCGAAGTATTTCTCCGCCAAATTGCATAATTTGACTGGGTTGGGTTAAATCCGGTAAATTGGGAATACCTTGAGCAGCTAAAATTAACATTAGTTTGATTTTACCTCACTAACTTTTCTCAGATGGAGAGAAAGACTGAGTTGATCATTCAAAAGTTTCTTGAGCTAAAATGTCCTTTTCTGTTGGGTTCTGATTTTTCGAGTTAATGGGTAAAACTGGATAACTACCAAAAATTTTTAAAGTTTCCGTATGCAGCTTTAATTCGGCTATTGCAGATTTTATTGCTGGATCGTTAGCATTAGCTTCAATATCAATAAAAAATAAGTATTCACCGAGCGATCGCTTAGTCGGACGAGATTCAATCCGGCTAAGATTAATATTACGACTAGCAAAGATCTGCAAAAGTTTGGCTAAAGCCCCTGGTATATTAGCTGGAACACTAAAAGCTAAAGAAGTATGACTACCACCAGAAGAAGGATTTAAACTTACTACCAAAAACCTGGTATGATTATCTGGATAATCATTAATTGGACAAGCCAGAATTGGTAAATTGTAAAGTTGGGCGGCGCGTTGAGAAGCGATCGCACCCGCTGTTCTATCCTGTTCTAAATGTTGTAAAGCTTCCGTAGTAGCATTAGTAGGAACTAACTGCGCCAAAGGCAAAAACTTATCAATCCAACCTTGACATTGAGCTAAAGCTTGGGGATGAGAATAAATCGCTCGAATTAATGCCAAATCTGACGCGCAAGATATTAAAGCATGAGCGATCGGTAAAATTAACGCCTGTTGAATTTGTAAATTATCGAATCGCCACAAAGCATCCATTGTCATTGTGACACTACCTTCAAGAGAATTTTCAATGGGAACCACACCCAAAGAAGCCTGCCCATTCGCCACAGCTTCTAGAGTTTGGGCAATGCTAGGGTAGGAACACAAAATTGATTGCTGACCCGTTTCTTGAGTTAACCATTGAGAATAAGTCAAAGCAGCTGCTTCTGCGTAAGTACCAGTTGGCCCCAAGTGTGCAATTGATAGACTCATAAAGCGGTAAATCTCAGTTTTGTAACGTTTCTCAGCATTTCAAACAGATTGTATCCTCTGGCTTACGCCAAATTAGAGAGGAATAGTTCGTAAAGTTTTGTAAGGATAAACATACATAGTCGCACAACAGTTTACTATGAGAAGCTAAATTTCATTGCCGAAATGCAAATTTTAGTGACAAGTAATTGCACGGAACTTTTAAGAACCGTAACGTACAATTAAGTAAGTAGTAGTACAGCGTAAACTTCTGTTACCAACCTCTCATGCACACCCGATTTGATGCCTCTCAGTCAGTTGAAATCGCTGTTCCCCAGCAACCAATACCCATTCAACACTATTTACGTCAACCAAAACGTCTTGTCCAGGCTTTAGTTGATGTAAATCGGATTGAACAGTTAAGTGAAGAGATTTTTCGGCTAAAGATGCGTCCGCTGGCATTTATGACTTTAATGATTCAGCCCACAGTAGATATGCGGGTATGGGCAGACAGTGATGGTACTGTTAATTTGGAATCAGTGGCTTGTCAAATTCGAGGTATAGAATACATTAATCAACGCTTTGCCTTAAATTTGAAAGGGCGACTTTCTCCCTATCAAATTAACGGCACTACATATCTCAAAGGCAAAGCAGATTTACAAGTTCAAGTAGAATTACCTCCTCCCTTTTGGTTAACTCCAAAACCAATATTAGAAACCACTGGTAACGGATTACTCAAAAGCGTACTACTAACAATCAAACACCGCTTAATGCAACAACTCCTGCTAGATTACGCTACCTGGGCGAAAACAGGCAGCGAAGCAAACATCTCTGGAGAAGTGAGAGTTTTGCCAGCAAATTAGAAGGCAAAAGGCTCCAGGGCAGAAGGGAAGGAGGGGTAAAGGTTAAAGGGTAAATTTCCCTCTTCCCTCCTGCTCCCCTGCTCCGAGAATCCTACTCTCGACAGGGACGAAAAGAACGGCGATGGTGACGGGAGGGGCCATATTCTTTTAAAGCTAGAAGATGGCGGGCTGTACCGTAGCCTTTATTGGCTTCTAAACCGTATTCTGGGTATTTTTTAGCTAAACGGAGGATCAGTTCATCGCGCCATACTTTAGCTAAGATGCTGGCAGCTGCGATCGCTAAAACCTGCTCATCACCCTTAATAATTGACTGCTGAGGTATTTCCAAATCAGGAATTGCCCATTTACCATCCACCAAACAAAGACTAGGGCGTAATTTCAATCTAGTTACAGCCCGTCTCATTGCCAACAAAGAAGCCTGGAAAATATTAATGCGGTCAATTTCCGCAGCAGAACAATAACCAATTTGGTAATCTAATGCCACTTGGCGAATCATCAAATCAAATCTTCTTCTGCCAACATTGGTTAACTGCTTACTATCTTTAATCTTCGCACGCTTCAATTCCAAGAGCGCTTCATCAGGTAAGATTACTGCTGCTGCTACCACAGGGCCAAACAAACAGCCTCTTCCCACCTCATCAACTCCAGCAACTAAAGTTGATACTGAATAGTTAGTAGTGACTAATTCCTTCATATTGTGATGAATTGTTATTAGTCATTTGTCACTTGTCATTTGTAAGAACTTTCACCAATGACAAATGACTAATGACTAATGACTAACTTTGCTAGATTCCTCCATCAGCATCTACCGAAGAGGAACGACGACGACGGCGACGACGCACGCCATTATCAACCGTTTCATTTTCCGATTCACTACTTTCAGGAGTGGCAATTTCCGCTTCTTCTCTACTCAATACAGGAGGAGCAATTGTCCGTTCTTCTTGAGCCGCCGTATCCGAAAAATCCAGTTCTAGCTGATAATTTTCCGGTTCATCATCGGCTGTCTCCACTTCAGTTGTTACATCATTTTTCTTGTAACTTTCTGTTAGCGATCGCCTTGAATCATTGCTAGTTTCTGAGTCAGATTGTCCGGGTGACTTAATAGCAACCGTCGCTGTTTTCGGATTCTTTACCTCTCGATCTAATAACAGCAAAGGAGAGATACCCATTAAAGCGTAAACCTCTTGTTCCTCTGGTGTCATTTCCACAGAAATCACTTCCGCAGGTGTCACTTCTTTTGTGGGACGATTGTAGCGATCGGGGCCATCTAAACGAATGCCTTTCTGTAAAAGTGAAGCATTTTTAGAGACCTGGGTAGGGAAAGTTTTCGGTGTAGGAGTAGGCATTTCCGGCTCAGCCACCCAACCAGATTCACTCTTCTCCGAAAAAGGCGCAGCCGAAGCACCAACACCACCTCTACCCATATCTTCTTCTAATCTTCCCCCTTCGCCAATTCCTAAACGGCGACGGCGACGACGACGTGCATTATTCAACCCGCCTCGATCTTTCAAGTCGGGGTGATTTAGCATATCTACGTCTGGATAATCAGAATTAGAGTCAACATCATCTGTATAACCCTTGTCTTCCCATAAAGGTACGTTCTTAATTTCCTTCCCCGGTGCGCGAGTTGGTTCGACAGTTGGATAATCTCTAAATGATGCTGGGGCTTCTCTTTCTGGCAAGCGTTCTCTATCTCTAGATTCGCCAATTCCGGTGGCAGATGGTATGGTAATGCGGGGACGTGGTGAGACGGCTTCTTCACTACCTGTGTCTGTCCATCTTCTAGCTTCTGTGTCGAAACTTTCCCGTTCTCTGGTGATATTTTCCCCTGGTAAGTGAACTATATGACCATTACCACCACAAGTCGGACAAGGGCGACCAAATAATTCGTAAATATTTTGACCTTGGCGTTTGCGAGTCAGTTCCACTAAGCCAAGTTCGCTCAGTTGAGCAATTTGCGGTCTGGCTTTATCTGCTTTGAGGGCTTTGTTAAAATGCTCTAGGACTTGTAGCTGATCGCGTCTGGAGTCCATATCGATAAAGTCAACGATGATGACTCCGGCGAGATTCCGCAATTTTAATTGACGGGCGATTTCGGTTGCAGCTTCGCAGTTTGTCCACAATACAGTTTCTCTGGCTGTAGCCGAACGGGTGAAGGAGCCTGAGTTAACGTCGATTACGGTAAGTGCTTCTGTAGGCTCGATGATGATATATCCACCAGAGGGTAAGTCTACTCTGGGTTTAAGGGCTTCTCTAATCGCGGCATTCACCCGGAAGTAGTCTAATATGGGTAAGCGATCGCGATGATGATCGATTAAAACCCCCTGTGGTGTCTTACCTGCACTCCAGTTCATCAAATGTTGCTTAACTCGCTTTACTCCAGTATGAGAATCTACCACAATCCGATTCACATCTTCGCTATACATATCGCGTAAAACGCGCTGCACGAAGTCATCATCCCGATTTAATAATGCCGGAGCCCGACTAGAAATTACTTCTTGTTGAATCGCTTCCCATTGTTTTTGTAGCGATTCTAAGTCTTCGATAATTGCTTCTTCTGGCTTATTTTCCGCTTCCGTTCTTACCAGTAAACCCATTCCTGGTGGCTTTAACAAAATCGCTAAGGCTCTCAGGCGATTGCGTTCGCTTTCACTCTTAATTCGCCTTGATAAATTTACACCTCTGCCAAAGGGCATTAATACTAAATAACGACCAGGTAAAGTAATATTACCAGTGAGTCGAGGGCCTTTATTCCCTGTCGGCTCTTTCATTACTTGGACTAAAACTTTTTGTTGTGGTGCTAGCAGTTCGGTGATTGCTCCTGCTGTCCGTTTTAATCTTAATGGGCCTAAGTCAGAAACGTGAATAAATCCATTGCGTTCTGGATCTCCTATATTCACAAAGGCAGCATCAATCCCTGGTAATACATTCTCGACTACACCAAGATAAATGTCTCCTACTTGGTGATTTCCAGTAGCAACAACTAATTCTTGAATTTGATCTTCAGAAAATACGGCAGCAATGCGATGTTGTTCAGCTATGATGATTTGTTTTGGCATTCAAATACCTCTTTAGATTTTAGATTTTAAATTTTAGATTTTAGATTTTGGATTTTTAAAAAATCGTCAATCAAAAATCAAAATCAAAATCATTTTTTGGATTTATTTTTGGCTCTAATGGCTTGAAAAATCTGCTTCTTGAAGCAAGTAGTTACGGGCATCTTGCCTGTACTAATAATCCCCGAATTTCTGAATCTACTGATGAACAATTACATCAATTTTCAGAATTTATTTTTGGTTGCTAATAACGAGAGAGATCTGACAGAATATTTCACTCAACTTCCTTACTGCAATTAATTTGTTATTCGATCGCGCAGCCTGTGCGTAGCACCTATCGCGTAGCTTGTACACCAGCACTAATCGCGTAAGTGAGCGTCCATTCGTAAATCGGTCTACCAAAATTGACTTTGACTAGCTCCCCCAGTTCTTGAAGAATTCGGCGATCTACTATCTCTGGAGAGAGGTACAAAAACCGATTTTGAACATTCCATTGATTGCCATAGATAGCTTGTTGTAGAAACCATTTTGGCACATTCTAGGATTTTTCTTTTGGGGTGCTTGGTGCAAATTAATTAAAGGCATATCTAACCAAGTTTTTTTTGGTTTGTTAGCGGTAGCAGCGCGGAGTGCGCTTTACGGATTGATTATGTTAAATCCCCCTATTTTCACCTGGCTTTTACCTTCATAAGGTAGATAAAATTTGCTCTACCCTGGCTGTAAATCTCAGGCTTGTACCTAATTCTCCCCCCTTTTTTCTATCAATAGAAACATGGGGAAGGTAACAGGGGGCTTTCACTCTAACCCCTAGCATTAAATGCGATTTTGTAATGCTCAATTGGCACACAAAACTCGGTAAATTTCGTTTTAGAGTTAATCACAAGGAAATAGTTACGAAGAAACATGAAAGCTTCTTATTTTTGCTTAACTCGCTTATCGCATCTTATCACATCTAAACTAGGTAATTTCATCCATTGACCAGGGAGGTATATTTTTTGCTGCTTTGTGATAAGCAAAAATTATTGTTTTGGGAATTCTGAAGCCTACGCTGGTTCTAGGATTAGTTGAGTCCGGTGAGCGTGAAGTAGTTGAAACTCCTGCTGAGTTACTTGTTCTAGCATATAAACGATGTGTTCTGGGCGCAACAAGTTCCCATCATTCCGGCAATTACCTAGATAACGGATCTTTGCCTGTTGCTGATTTTCGGTTTCGGCGAAGACAAGTTCTAATTCTAACAAGCGATCGCGCAGATTTACCTCTACCTTTTTCCCTGACTTAGTAGTATGCTCCATCAAAATTCGATCGCTATTTTTTACCTCTGCTATCCACTCGCTCCATTGTGCAGGCAAATTTTCTGTAACAGTTGCCACCGTTAACACATACTCGGCTTTTTCTAACAATTGTGTAGCTGCTGGCGTTTTTAAATCCACCTCCTCAACATGATAAATCGGAATATTTTCTGGCAGTGCTTGGGCTAACTTCGCTTGGATTGTCGCTACTTCCATTGCTTGAGTCAACTCAAAATCTACGATTTCACTTTCGCTTGTACTTCCCAAGGATAAAGCATTGGCGATCGAAATTCTGGGACTTGGATGAAAACCACCTGTAAAAGTGACTGGTATCGCCGCACGCCTAACTGCGCGATCGAACAACCTCACTAAATCCAAATGGCCCACTAAAGCCATATCACCACGTTTACCAAACCAAACTCGCAACCGCTGGGCTTTGTTTTGGTTAGGAACAAACTCACCCACAAATTCGGGAATTGGTGGAGGTGATACTACTATGTTATGCCCAAAATCGGTTCCGCAAACCCCACAATGGGAACAACCTTCAAAAGAGCAATCTGGAACCGTCGCCGCTTCTAGGGCTCTTGTTAAGTCTTTTTTCAGCCAATTCTTATCGATTCCGGTATCGATATGATCCCAAGGTAGAGGTTGATCTAGTAGGGGCGATTCATGAATCGCCCCTACTTCTGCTGTTTGCCCATTTGCCAGGTTCCATTCGCCTTGTTCTACCAGACGATACTTCCAGGTTAAATCAGATTGGGCGATCGCATCTCCCCAAGCTTTATATGCTTTCTCTACACTGTCAAACCAGGAATCCATCCCTGCACCCAACTCCCAAGCGCGACGGAGCACCGCTGACAAACGGCGATCGCCTCTTCCTAAAAAGTCTTCCATCGCGGAAATTCGCACGTCAGTAAAGTTAGCTTTTACTCCTTTCATCGAGCGAAATTCCGATCGCAAAAGTCCTTGTTTCCGTTTAAACTCTGCCGTCGAAACAGAATGCCATTGAAAAGGTGTGTGAGGTTTCGGCGTAAAGTTAGAAATTGTCAGAGTGAAATTAATTTGCCTTTTACCTTTAATCCGACATTCCTGCTGTAACCAACGAACAGTTTCCCCAATTCCTAGAACATCTGCATCGGTTTCCCCTGGCAAACCAATCATGAAGTATAACTTTATTTTATCCCACCCTTGTTCGTAGGCAGTTTTTACTCCCCGCAGAAGTTCTTCGTTAGTCAAACCTTTGTTAATGATGTCCCGCATTCGCTGGGTACCCGCTTCTGGCGCAAAGGTAATTCCACTTTGTCTAGTTCCACCGATAATGTTGGCAATATTTTCATCGAAGCGATCGACCCTTTGACTAGGTAGAGAAAGGGAAATATTTTCATCTTTGAGGCGGTTTCTCACTTCCACCCCAACAGCGGGTAAAGCCAAATAATCGGAACAGGAAAGAGACAGCAGCGAAAATTCATTATAACCAGTCGCCCGCATTCCTTCTGAAATGGCTTCGATCACCTGTTCTGGTTCCACATCTCTAGCCGGACGAGTTAACATTCCCGGTTGACAAAAACGACATCCCCTGGTACAACCGCGACGAATTTCTATGGTTAAGCGATCGTGTACCGTCTCGACAAAGGGAACTAAGCCGATCGAATAAGCCGGAATCGGAGTCGCTACCCGGCGTAAAATTCTTTTGGGAACATCCGGGCGATTGGGATGAACCGAGCCATCCGTTGCCATATCATAAAACTGAGGCACGTAAACCCCCGGAACTTGGGCTAAATCTAACAATAACTCAGTTCGACTTAACCCTTGGGCTTTACCCTCTTCTATTACTAAACCTATTTCCGGTAACAGTTCTTCCCCATCACCCAAAGCAATGAAGTCCAAAAACTGGGCGTAAGGTTCCGGGTTAGAAGTCGCTGTTTGTCCCCCCGCAAAAATCAACGGGTATTGAAAATCATCATTTTCCCCCCTTTCTTGCCAAGTTAAGGGAATTTGGGCTAAATCGAGCATTTCTAAGATATTCGTAGCTCCCAGTTCATAACTGAGGCTAAAACCCAAAATATCGCACTCTTTCAACAGTTGACGTGACTCAACGGCAAATAAAGGTGTGTTTGTTGCGCGTAGTTTAGCCGCTAAGTCGGTTCCTGGTAAGTAGGCGCGATCGCATAACTGACGGGGCTGCTGATTCAAAATGTTGTACAGAATTATATGCCCTAAATTAGAAGCTCCTACTTCGTAAACCTCTGGATAAGTCAACACCCAGCGCACTTTCGCCTCCTCCCAAGGCTTATGCACTGCGCCTAACTCATTTCCTAAATAACGCGCAGGCTTGTAAATATCTGGTGTAAGCAACTGTTCTACTGCTACTGCCACAGGCATTATCCTTGTCTGAAGACGGATCGAAGGCTTAATAATCTAACTTTATCTATTATTAATTGTATTTATGGCAAAAATCTGCTTTATCCCGAAAGGAACAAGCAGATTCTGCCATGTTAAACTAGTACCACTAGTAAAATTCAAAAAGCTTAAATAATAAGCTGTTTAACGATTTTGTATCGTTTGTTACTTAAAACTTGCTGAAGTCGGTAACGCTTTGAAGTATCTTTGAGAGTCAACCCAACTAACTAACCTGAAAAACATTATTGCTCTGAGAAGCTACTACAACGTGGCTTCAAAAGCAGTTCTACTTTCAAATATCTCGAATACTTTATTTAACTGCGTCAATTCAAAAATAATCCGAATCGATGGGGAAAGGGAGCAAAGGCTAAATCTTTGGTTTTGACGCTGCGCTAGTTTGAGAGCAGAAACTAAAGTCATTAATCCTGCACTATCCATAGAATCTAGCTGTTTCATGTCAACTAACACTGTTGTGTTAGGATTAGCGGCAACTGCTGCTGTTAGTTTACTGCGAAACTCAGCTGCATTAGCAGCATTAAGATGTCCTTGGGGTTGAACAACGGTGATTGGTGAAACTACTGCTAAAGTTTGCATGATTTCAGTCCTGTTATCACAAAAATTACTTATGCCATTCCATGTATTAGATGTTATTACCTGGTGCCGTATATTGAACAGGTGTACTCCGTATTTTCACAGAAACTTTACTTAAATTACAACATTTTTAAAGATTCTAACAAGAAGAATTAGTGGTAAAGTATGTAAAGATACGGAAAAGTTCAGGAATTCTTCCGGTTAACTAAAGAAGTCAGTGAATAGAGTGTCTGTGGGAACGATGATGATTTAAGTCAACTAATGCCAAACTGATAGACAAGAACTACTCTTGTCTACACTATCACTAAGTTTGCTTGTGATTACATCAGTAAAAAGTTATAGATGCACAATATCTAACCACTTTTGTCTAGGTAGATATTTAATTACCTACTTCGAGTCAAACATAGGGGTTTGGAATATGCCAGTGAGTTAGATCACTAAAATTGACAGGTTTGGATCACTCGCAAGGAAAAGTCTTTAATAGAGAATCTTCTTATAAAGGAGTTCTGGTCAGTAACCGTGGAAGCTAAAAATGCGATTCGTGGACTTGTAGAAAAAGCGATTTCTATTCGTCGTCTGACTCCAGATATCGAAAACGAAATCAACTATGAACTAACAAGGCTAGGCTATATCTCAGATGTTGATTATGAAGCCTTGGAATTATTAATGGATGAAATGGATGCGGGTCGAATTCAGTTAGTACCAACCTGCTAATTTGACTAGGGAAATTACTGCTTTGCTAAAATAAGTGCTCTGAAAGCTCAAGTATTGAGTCAGGTGTGCATTAACAGAGCTAACTAAACGGTAAACTGTCAAATGGCTTTCCTACATCACATATTAAGTCGCCATGCAGTTTGCTCAACGTTTAGAAAAAATTCCTCCCTACCTGTTTGCAGAACTCGATCGCAAGCGGGATGAACTAGTTAGTCAGGGCGTGGACATTATCAATATGGCAATTGGCGATCCAGATAAACCGACACCAGTTCATATTGTCACAGCAATGCACGAGGCGATCGACGACCCTTCTACTCACAATTATCCGCCTTATCGGGGTACAAAAGAATACCGTCAAGCGGTGGTAAATTGGATGGAGCGGCGGTTTGGAGTTAGTGGATTAAACCCAGAAACCGAAGTAATCCCTTCTATTGGTTCAAAAGAAGCGATTCACAATACTTTTCTGGCTTTTGTCGAACCAGGAGATTACACCCTGATCCCTAATCCAGGCTATCCAGTATATCGAACTTCAACATTTTTTGCTGGTGGTGAGCCTTACTATATGCCATTGCTGCCAGAACGGGGGTTTTTGCCTTCTTTACAAGCAATTCCCGAACAGGTAGCTAGTAAGGCTAAATTATTATGGGTAAATTACCCGAATAATCCGACTGGTGCTACAGCCAGTTTAGAATTTTTTGCCCAGTTAGTGCAGTTTTGTCAAAAATACGACATTTTGTTGTGTCACGATCATGCTTACTCGGAAATAGCTTATGAAGGTTATCAGCCGCCAAGCGTCCTGCAAATTCCGGGTGCTAAAGAAATTGCGATCGAATTTCACAGTTTATCGAAATCTTACAATATGGCTGGCTGGCGGATTGGTTTTGTGGTGGGAAATGCCTTGGGAATTAAAGGACTGAGCCAAGTAAAGACCAATATAGATTCTGGCATATTTAAGGCAATTCAACGGGCGGCGATCGCAGCCTATTCCACCAGCAGCGCAGAACTTCAGCAAGTATTGTCAGTTTACCAAAAACGCCGAGATATCGTTGTGGAAGGGTTAAGGTCTTTGGGTTGGACAATCGAAGCCCCCAAAGCTACCCTGTATGTGTGGGTTCCCGTACCCAAAGGTTACACTTCCGCTGAATTTGTTACCTTGCTATTAGAAAAATGTGCGATCGTAGTTCCCCCTGGTAACGGTTACGGAGACGCTGGCGAAGGCTTCTTCCGCATTGCCTTAACAGTTTCCGAAGAACGCTTATCTGAAGCAATGCAGCGAATGAAACAAGCAGGAATCTATCTCTAGTGTCGCTTCCTGACTCCCGTTACAGTCGCCAGACTTAACGGCTATTCGGAATTGCGACCTACATAAAACCGACCACAGGGAGACTTCTACGCAGTTTGACAGCTTGTGTAGAGAACCGTAAGATGCCCTTAAAACTTCCTTTCGGAATCTTGCCAAACTTGGCGAACAAAACGCTGTAGCTGTTGATGCGCTAACTGCTGATTTTCATCTTGAGTTTTACAAGTTTGCAACTGAGTAAACAGAGGTAAAACTTCTGTATCCAAAGCAGGTCGAAATAAATTACTCGACCAGAGTAAATCTGCCCCTTGGCGTAAATCATACAAAGTAAAGGGTTCAGAATCCAGCCGCTCAGATAGAGACATAACTAGCATCAGAGGACGTACCCAAGCCATTTGGCGGGATTCAACAATCTGAATCACTTCAGCATACAAGCGTATTTCCTGATGTTCTAAACACACTATTTGGCTAGGTTGAAAGTCTACAGCAAAACTCATTATGGCTTGCTCCACCAGTAAACTGATGTATATTTCGTTGCCAACTATTGTAAAAGGATAGTGGTCAACCTGCATCGGCTAGGTTCTCTCAGCTGAGGCTGATTAGCAGAATTTTAACTATCCAACAGGAGAAGTTACCCGAAAATTTTCTCATAGATGACTAAATCAGGCGCAAAATGTTATAAATAAATGTTAAGCAGTATAAAACAAAAAGCAGAAATCTGAACTTCTAACTACTAAAAGTTGGGTAAAGTTACAGATTGTCCAAAAATCATGGGATACAAGCCCACAGCATACTCATGAAGAGCAAAATTAATGTGAATGAGTTTACCTGGAATTTGCGGTTTTGGTAGTCGAAACCGAATTTTCAATGGTGGAAACCCACACCTAAAACTCTGCAAACTCATGTATTAGAGTTGGTAAAACTTGATTAACTGGCAAAATTTATTGAAATGAGGGAGAAAAAACAGCTGTGTCTGTCGAAACCCTAGAAAAACGATCGACTTCTCGCAAACTCGCACCTCGCTATCGGGTGCTACTACATAACGATGATTTCAACTCAATGGAGTATGTGGTACAAGTGCTAATGAAGACTGTACCTTCTCTGACTCAACCACAAGCTGTCAATATTATGATGGAAGCCCATGCTACAGGAATTGCTTTAGTAATTACCTGCGCCCAAGAACACGCAGAGTTTTATTGCGATACTTTGAAAAATCATGGGTTAACTAGCACAATTGAACCAGAAGAGTAAATAAACAGGTTCGTTGAAAATTCACTTTCCAGCTATAGCCAGTTATCCTACCCTAATTCGGTTAGGGCTGTTTTTGCTGACTTTGCTTGTGCTGTGGTTTCCTATTGCCGCACCGATTTACTTTTGGGTTAGCGACATTAACTTGGTAACGATCCTGACAATGGGATTGTTATTTGTCTTATTTCTGGTATTGCTGCGATTTTGGGGAAGGTTAGTTTATCAACAGACTAATCTCCTGAAAAGTTATGGTTTGCCAGTTAGCAAAAGAAATGCCCTAGAACTGTTAAAGGGTTTGGATATTGGGTTATTGCTGACTTTGACGCTGTTTTTCGTTGAGGGAAAACTGGGTTGGTTAGTTTGGCAAAGTTCCGATCGGTTCCCTAGAGTGGTTTTTGAAGGGTTAATCAGTGCTTTAGGTGTTGGTTTTGCTGAAGAACTGGTGTTTCGCGGTTGGTTGTTGGATGAATTAGAACGGGATCATTCTCTTAAAGTTAGTCTCTGGGTTAGCAGCTGGCTTTATGCTTTGCTGCATTTTATTAAGCCTTTCCCGGAAGTTATCCGCACTTTTCCCCAATTTCCTGCCCTGCTGCTGTTGGGGTTGACTTTTGTGTGGGCGAAACGAGGTAGCAGGGGGCGTTTGGGTTTACCGATCGGTTTACACGCTGGTTTAATTTGGGGTTATTACATTGTAAATGTCGGTCAGTTGATGCAATATTCCCAAAAAGTCCCCTCTTGGATTACTGGAATTGATGGTAATCCATTGGCGGGTTTGATGGGGTTAATGTTTTTAGGGGCGATCGCATATCTATTCTGGAAGAAGGCAAGGTGAGATATAAAGGAGAAAAAAACGCGGTTTAAAGGAATAATCTTGAGTATCCCAGAAACTAGGTTTTTGACTCCAACTTCCTCACCCCTCATAATTTATTTTTTTTGCTGTATTTTTATGATCTGGACATCTTGACTTACCATTGCAATATGACTTCGCCAAAAAGCCAAATCTAGCTATTTTAAGCGATAGTTATCCACATATATCTCGCCTTCACTTACATGATAAAATCAAAAAATTAGGTTAATTAAAGTTGATTTTCCTGAGCCAGTATAACCGAAGTTAATTGTGATTTTTTCAGGATAACAGTTGTGTTATCTTTGACTAGAAACAAGAATGATTACTGAAACACTGATGTCGGTTATAGCAATGTTCATCAGATGGATGTCATTACGGGTGAATAACTTAAGACTTATGACTTGTCTTAAGTTAATAGCATCAATTTTAATAGTAAGCATATTTTTAAAGTGTATTATTGATGTCGATTTCACTTGGGATACCTGGTGGTATCACCTGCCTTGGGCAGCGAGAATTTGGAATATTATTCCGGCAGATAGCTATCAATTCGATCGGCTGACAGAGGTTCGTTATCAAGGTTTCCCTCTCTTTGCTGAATTTCTTCAAGGATTTTTCTGGAAAATATTCCACTTTATTCAAGCAGCGAACCTTGTTTGTTTCTTCAGCTTTTTGATTTATCTTGGATTCTTAAAATCCTATTGTAAAATACCTTTGTATATATCTTTGATTGCTATTTTAGCTGTTCCTTTAGTCCAAACTCATATTACTTCATGTTATGTCGATCTTCCGGCGAATGTAGCTGCCTCTATTTTGATTATGATGACCTATTTATGCTTTATACAAGACAATTTTTTTAATTGGCGCAATTTGCTGGTTATTTTTCTAGCTGCTGCTAGTGCAGCTAATACTAAATATCAAATTATCCCGATCGTTGCTTTAAGTCTGAGTTTGCTGTTGTTCCGGTTCATCTGGTTGTCCTATAATCAAGCTCCAAGAATTCAACCTAAAAGGTTACTGATTATTTTATTGTCTGTAGTTATAGCCAGCAGTTTAATATTTTTTGTTTCCCTGAGAAATATCACAGTGTATGGCAATCCTTTTTACCCTGTTAGAACAGAAACATTAGAAAAAATTTCCCATCTCACCAAACCACTCTTTCCGGGTAATTCCCAGATAAATATTACTGAAAAACCATCCTTAGCTGAGGATAAATCTCCCGATACACTGAAAAATTCTACCCGACCTAAGAAGTGGATTGTCTCAGTTTTAGAAATAAAAAAAGCTGTTTGGTCAATCGATCAATGGAGCAAAGATAAAACGGTAAATCGGATGGGGGGCTTTTTCGGTACTTACGTGATTTTCCATCTTTTAGTTCTGGTCTATCTTCTATATCGATGGCGATCGCAGCAGGTGATAATTGCCGCTATTTTCATGGTTTTCCTGTCTTTTTTCACTGCTCTCATGCCTTTAGCTTATGAGCTAAGATACTATATGTATTGGATGCTTTCCTTAGTCTCTTTAAACTTGTATTTAATTTATAATGTAGATGATTTAGTCGCTTTGAATAAGATAATTAATAAACAGCATATAAGTCTAGTTTGTTGTGTGATATTAATTTTCGTTCTAGTCTCAACAAGAGCAATATTTGTCAGACCAAGATTCTATACATTGTCAAAGCATATACAAGGAAATGTACAGGGGAGAGTTATCAATAAAATTGGCAAAAATGACCGGATCTGCCTAGTTAATAAAACCCCCGATACTTTTCTTTATACAGCTTATTTTCAACCTCAATTAAACTATTCTTATTCAGTTAAAGCAGCAGATTCTCCTGAAGAATGTGGAACATATAAAATATTGCATTGAAGTGTTTCTCATACTGCTTCCCAAGCGCGATCGCACCATTGTAAAACTCGATTCCATGCCCACCAGGGGTCGGGGTCGTTTGCTTGTTGTTGGCAAGTTTTGCTGCTGATGTAGCCAACGTGACCACCGTAACGAGTTATTACTAAGTCTATGTGAGGGTTGCTAGCGCAAGCGTTTTGTAGGTCGGAGATAACTGCGGGGTCGAATAAGGGATCGTCTGCGGCGTACAAAATCAATGTGGGTTTTTTCAGCTGGGGTAGTAGGGGAAGGGGACTGCTAGCTTGATAGTAGGCTTCTACAGTGGGAAAGCCTAAGCGGGGGATGACTAGTTCGCGATCGAAATTCCAGATACTATTTGCCCGTTCCACAGCAGCTAAATCTATTGACTCTGGGTGCAAATTGTGTATTTGGAGAGCGAGTTTTTTGAGTTCTTTGGCGATCGCTTTTTCTAAGTATTTACCCAGCGGATGTTTTACCAAGTAGGAAAGCGATCGTACCGAATCGAGATTAGGACAAATCACTGCTGCGCCGCCAATCTCTGCTTCCTGCAAACCTGGCACCTGTTGAGTAGGAATTAAGTCTTGGGCAGCTTTAACACCCCACAAAGCTAACTGTCCGCTCAAAGAGTACCCCGTAAACCAAAAAGGCGCAGGAGAGCCCATTTCCTTGGCTTGGGAAGCAATGCGAACAAAATCTTCCCCTTCATACAAGCCATCAGAAGTTAAGGTAGGAGACAATTCTGCCGTTTTGCCGTGAGCACGCCAGTCAAATAAAACTACTGCATAACCACTGGCAAAAGCTTTACGCCCCAAAATTTTGAGAAACCACTGGTTATCTAAAGAACCTGTAATCCCGTAAGTCCCAACAATTGTCCCACGAGGATTTTTTGGTATGGCAACTCTGCCGTAGATGGGTACACCTTGGGCACCTGTAAAGATTTTTTCTTGGTAATCTGGTTCAGGGTGATTAATAGTAGTTTCCCAGTCACGAGAAGCCCGCAGTGCCGTGTAAAGAGTCATGGCGAAGCCGTTTTTTAACCAGCTAGGGGGAGTGTAAGCTGGAGGCGGAAAATTTCTGATTCCAGGGGAAGTAGGAGCTAAATTTGCGACTAAGTTTTGCCAACCCTTTACGTACATCAAGTTCACCTGACAATTGAGGTAGTGCTGAAATACTCAAAATAACCTCAGCACAAGATACTTATCCATTGTAGGCAAAGGCTTTCAGCTATTTCAGGTTGGGTAGCTGCCCAGGAAAATTAGTGAATTGTAAAGTTTTGGTTGCTAAGATAAGAATTTAGAATCCTTGCTTATAATTTGTACAGGAATCTTTGGATGCCGCAACAGGTTCTTCAAAAACCTTAACGAGCCCTTTAGCCAAAGTTATATTTTTTAATGATGCCCCGGATACTCGTCATCGACGATGACTCTGCTATCTCAGAATTAGTCGCCGTCAATCTGGAAATGGCTGGATATGATGTCAGTCAAGCAGAGGATGGCATCAAAGGTCAGGCGCTTGCCTTGCAAATTCAGCCTGACCTGATTCTGCTAGATCTAATGCTACCCAAGGTGGATGGATTTACGGTTTGTCAACGCCTGCGCCGGGATGAGCGAACCAAGGATATTCCGGTTTTAATGTTGACTGCCTTGGGTCAAACTCAAGATAAAGTAGAAGGCTTTAATGCTGGAGCAGATGATTATCTCACCAAACCCTTTGAAGTAGAAGAAATGCTGGCGCGGGTGCGTGCTTTACTCAGACGTACCGATCGCATTCCCCAAGCGGCTAAACACAGCGAAATCCTGAACTATGGCCCTCTAACTCTAGTTCCAGAACGCTTTGAAGCGATTTGGTTCGGTCAGACTATTAAACTGACTCACTTGGAGTTTGAGTTACTTCACTGTTTACTACAGCGTCATGGTCAAACTGTGTCTCCTAGCGAAATTCTCAAGGAAGTCTGGGGATATGACCCAGATGATGATATAGAAACTATTCGAGTTCATATCCGACACTTGCGAACGAAACTGGAGCCAGATCCCCGTCATCCCCGCTATATCAAAACAGTCTATGGTGCAGGGTACTGTTTGGAGTTACCCAGCCGCGAACAGTTGGGAGAAGACCTCGATTCTTCAATTGTTGAGTGAGTGTTAACCAATAATGTAGTAGGGCTGTAACCCCTGCTACAACTTTGATCCGATCGTCATGTCTCGGTTTTAAGTATTAAGCAATTAGTTTATTAGTGGAGCTAAGCTGTTAGCTATTTTAGTTGCTAGTTGAGGCAGCAGGGGAGAGGATTTGCAGGGTTTCCCTACATTTCCCAATGTATGTAAATTAATTGCCTCTAAGCTTATAAATTTAAATAGAAAGAATCAAAATCTTTATAAAACATAAAAATTAATTGATATAGATGCACACCTGAAGAAAAAATTTTTTATTTACGTTTGCGGGTTGCTAAGTAAATAGACAATATTGACAAGGCAAGTATAACGCTAGGCTCAGGAACGGAAGCTGGGGGAGAAGCAAAGGTGATTTTTCCGTACAGAGAAGCTTGAGATATGCTGAATTCTGGCGAATTAAATTCATGTAAAATTGTTTGTCCATTATCTGTGGAAAAGCCTATAAGTTGCAAAGTATATTCAATTCCTTCGTAATGGAAAGTTTGGCTGGACATTCCAGCCGTGGAAAACCGGAGTATATCGCCATTCAAAACAGGATCTTCTGTATCATTAGGCGTATTCAAGATATTAAATAAGAACTCAAAAGATTCCGTCCTAGTTAAAGGAATAGTCAGGGCTAACTCTAAATAAAGAGGAAAATCTCCATCAAAGTTAGTGTCAATAAACGTACTACCATTTTGATAAAACAGTTCTCCAATTTCAAAAATATGGTTAGGAGTAGTGCTAAAGTTGAGGCCGTTAAATTGAACATAATTGTTTATGCCTGCCATTCCAGGAGTACCCCAAGTCAGACGATTATTTGTTCCACCGTCTTCGCTACTTAGATGAACTACTGCCATTGGGTTTTCCGTATCAGGTAATCCCCATTCGCCGCTTGTTTCACCTGAAAAAGTGAGTGCTTGAGCGCCAACTGGTAAACCTAACAAGATATTTGTTGTTAAAAGAACACTTGACAGTTTCTTTATAATTTTTTTGAGATAAACTTCCATAATTTTGCTGTTAGACTAATACTTTTACTCAAGCTAGTAAATTTATATAATGATTGCCAACTCTATATTTATGTGTTTGCAATCTTTTCACTAAATCTTTACTAAAACTTTAATTATCTTTCCTACTAAAGGCAGGTGCGATCCGGAAGAATAAATGTGTTGATAAACTTTATCCAGACAAACTAAGTGTTATATGTGCCAATTTTTTCCCAATAACTGTTGAGTTTGAATGTTTCTTGGATTGTAGATAAGGTGTTATATAAATTGTCTTAAATTGCTGTGAATAAAAATTTATTTGCGTCATAAACTGTTAGTCATTTAAGATACTAGTTGAGGCAGCAGAGCTTCCGGGAGAGAGCTTTAGGGTTTTCTTAAATTTCTTAAATATATAAAATAGACAAATTAAATTCCTACAAAGCTTATGCTCACAAATAGTGGGATTATGGGTGATGCGATCGCCTTATCTAAATGTCGCAATTCATCATCCCGTTACACCCTGTCGGGTGTAACGGGATGATGAATTGCGACAAACCAACTCAAACTGAGCGTAGCGAATCCATTTCCTTTGGTATTTGCAACCTGTCAATCCAATCTTCAACCACCTGGGTCATAGTCTTGTCTTTAAGCTTGGCGTACAGTTTTAGTTTGACGTACCTTTGTTCAGACAACCTAAATCTCAGCGACTTTTCTTTCATTTGCGTGTACACAATGTCCTGTTAGTATGCTAACATTAAAACAAGCGGAAATGAAGATGTAGTCGTGGCATACGAACTTGCCGTTGTGAAAAGACTAATGTCACCAATCCCAAGTGGGTTGCCCCAATACCTCAGTGCCCTCTAACAAAATATGGCATCTGTGGGTGATAAGAAGAACTGAATAAATAGGGTAGGGCATACCCGAATTTACGCTTGGGGAGTAGTCCAAAAGAGTGCTTGCCCTAAAAGGTGTAGTCGGACTAGATATGAAACTGTAAGACCAAAGCTAACGTAAGTTGGTAGAGGCAAGATTCAGCCCAAGAATCTCCCGTCACAGCGCCAGCTTGACGGTGAGAGTGTCAATTCCTTTCTCTTTAGTTTGCTAGAGATGGCTGACACAAAAGACGCAAAGATGAATAACTAACAGGACTTACGCAAAGAAACCCGTAAGTCCTGAAATTTTTCTTTTGCGAATGGTTGGTAGCCTGAAAAAGAAAGGGGGAAAGGATTAATCTCATCCTTTCCCCCTTTCTCTTTGTTTTAATTGGGTAATATTTGGTTAGGGTGCTAGGGCGTTACCGCGTAGCAGACTACCAATGGTTTTAGCGGTGATTTTTAGCTGTACCAAGGGGTTAGCTGGTACTACTGTTTTGTACAGGTAGCTATCGAAGGTGAGACGCTGTACGTCTAAGTCGGAACACATTTCCACGAAGGCTTCGCGGGTGGCATCGGAACGATAGAAGACGCTTTGGAGGATATCCAAAACTTTGTAGGTAAGACCGTATTTTTTGTCCCAACGCTTCAGATAGACTTTCAGATCGTCTTCTGTAGGAATGCGGGTGCCGTTTTGGGAAAATTCGACGATCGTTTCCGCACACATCCGACCAGACTTAGCCGCAAAGTAAATTCCTTCGCCGGAAGATTTGGTTACGTAACCTGCTGCATCGCCTACGAGAGCGACTCTACCGACTACGCGACGGGGACGGGGATGTTCGGGGATGGGGTGTGCTTCTACTTTAATAATTTTGCCACCAGCGAGTTTTTTGGCAGCACGGGCACGGATGCCAGCTTGGAGGTCTTTAATAATTGCTTTGTTGACCTTCATGGTGCCTGTACCGACTGCAACGTGGTCGTATTTGGGAAATACCCAGGCGTAGAAGTCGGGAGAAACATCTTTGCCGACGTACATTTCGGCTAGGTCTTGGTAGTAGTGCATTCCGTCTTCGGGGAGGCGAATGCGCTCTTGGAAGGCGATCGCATAATTGTAATCCCCAGCATCAATAGCTTTGGCAACACGGGAGTTGGCACCATCTGCTCCCACAATCATGTCCACTTTTAAGGTTTTCATGACTCCTTCGGCATTACCATCAGAGTGATCTGCATAGTGGATGGTGTAGGAGTCGGTGTTGTTTGTCGGAATATCCAATTTATAAACTGTGCCGTTGATTACGGTCGTTCCCAATTTAGCGGCCCGATCGCGCAGGAAGCCATCTAATACTTCCCGACGGCACATTCCAATGTATTCTTCTTGTTTGATTAAATTGATATCGACCTCAATGTTAGAAGGCGAGATCATTTTCATTTTTCTAACTTGGCGATCGATAATTTGCTCTGGCAAATCAAACTCTTTCACCATACATAGCGGAATTGCTCCACCGCAAGGCTTCGCGTTGTCTAGCTTGCGCTCAAACAGGTAAGTTTCAATTCCAGCTAAGGCTAGGACTTCAGCAGTAGAGGAACCTGCTGGGCCACCTCCAACAACAGCAACCCGTAGTGTCAAGCGTTTTCTCCCTATCTCTTCTACCTACAAGCTGTGATGTTATCACGGACTGTTGGCTTGCCTTAATCCTATTTACATTTATGTGAATAAATTGCAACACAGCTTAATATTCCTTTATAGATGGGGAGATGGGGAGATGGGGGAGATGGGGAGATGGGGAGATGGGGAGATGGGGGGGGATGGGGAGATGGAGCGGTAAATACAGGTTCTTGATTCGTTGTTTTTCCTTGACTTTGCTCTCCTGGTTGCTACCAATAGCGGTAAGATAAACTACAGCAAATATATCGATAAATGGGAAATTAAAATAAGTAAGGTATTAATTTAACCAGATCGATAGTTTAGGGTCTTGAGAGATTGGCACGTCCAGAGGGCATTTATGGGGATTATTGTAGAAAACGTATCCAAGCATTATGGCAGTTTCCATGCACTTGAGCAGATAGACTTAACAATTAAATCAGGTTCTTTGGTAGCTTTATTGGGGCCATCGGGTTCAGGAAAGTCAACTTTGCTGAGGTTAATTGCAGGTTTAGAAACTCCTAATAGTGGGAGAATTTTTATTACTGGCAAAGATGCTACTGACACGAGTGTGCAGGACAGAAATATTGGATTTGTGTTCCAGCACTATGCTTTGTTTAAGCACATGACAGTGCGGCAAAATATTGCTTTTGGTTTGGATATTCGGAAAACGCCGAAGTTGAAAGTTAAAGGGCGGGTAGAGGAACTTTTAGAATTAGTGCAATTGAAGGGACTGGGCGATCGCTATCCCTCGCAATTATCCGGTGGTCAAAGGCAAAGAGTCGCCCTAGCTAGAGCTTTAGCTGTAGAACCTCAAGTATTATTACTAGATGAACCTTTTGGTGCTTTGGATGCCAAAGTTCGGAAAGACCTGCGTGCTTGGTTAAGACGCTTACACAACGAAGTTCATGTTACTACAGTTTTTGTTACCCACGATCAAGAAGAAGCAATGGAAGTTGCTGACGAAATTGTGGTAATGAATAAGGGTAAAATCGAGCAAATCGGTACACCAGCAGAAATTTACGATCATCCAGCTTCGGCTTTTGTGATGAGTTTTATTGGGCCTGTAAATGTTTTGCCTAGTACTTCCCGGATCTTTGAGGGAAATGGTTTTGAGTCTACACAACCAGAAATGTTTCTCCGTCCTCACGACATAGTAGTTCAAAGAGAAGCGAACGGGACTACTGTTGCGGCTAGAATCGATCGCTTGATTCATTTGGGTTGGGAAATTCAGGTGGAACTAGCCTTAGATGATGGTCAAGTTTTGACGGCACACCTTTCTAGAGAACGCTTTGATGAGTTAAACTTGGAACCGCAACAACGAGTTTTTGTCAAACCTAAAGATGCGAGATCTTTTCCGTTATACTATTCAATTTAGTTATTCAGCTGCTCAGTAGTCAGCAGAATTTTTCTTGGGAACAGGGTAAAGGGTCAGAGGAAAAGAAATTTGATGTTTCCTTTCACCTTTCTCCCTATAAACCAAAGAGTTTGGAATTGATTGATAGCTGACATTTGAGTTTTTCTGAGGTTGATAGTAGTAATGAAGAAGTTTTCTGTATCTAGCAAACAATTGCGTTCTGTAGCAAAACTTTTCGGTCTTTTCTGTCTTTGTTTTATTTTAGTTATTAGCTGTGGTCGGCGATATGATGCTAATGTAACGGGTAATGCGCCAACGGGTAATAATAGCGAACGCTTATCTGTAGGAACAACTTTAAAACCGCGAACTCTCGATCCGGCAGATGCTTACGAATTAGCGGCGAGTAATGTGTTGTATAGTTTGGGCGATCGGCTTTATACCTACAAATTAGGCACAGATCAATTAGTACCAGAATTAGCTACAGCTTTACCAAAAGTTAGCGCAGATGGTTTAACTTATGTAATTCCTTTGCGTCAGGGAGTAGTGTTTCACGATGGCACTCCTTTTAATGCCGAAGCAATGGTTTTTTCCTTGGAACGCTTCATTAAAAATGGGGGAAAACCTTCAAACTTGTTAGCAGATATTGTGGCATCGGTACAAGCTTCGGGGCCTTATGAAGTAACAATTAAATTGAAAAATCCTTTTGCGGCATTTCCAGCAATTTTAGCTTTTGCCGGAATGTGTCCGGTTTCTCCTAAAGCTTATCAAATTGGCGAGGGGAAATTTACACCAACAAAATTTGTCGGAACTGGCCCTTATAAATTAGTTGAGTTTACACCAACTTCGATTCGTTTAGAAGCTTTTGATAAGTATTGGGGAGAAAAACCAGCAAATAACGGAATTGATTTTCAGGTGCTTACTAGTGCGGCAAATTTATATAATACTTTCCGCACGGGAACGGTAGATATTGCCTATCAAAGTTTAGATCCGGTACAGATTTCTAGCTTGCAACAAAATGCGAAGTCTGGAGGTTGGCAGGTATTAGAAGCGAAAGGCAATGTAATTAGTTACATGGTACTGAATACGAAACAGAAACCTTTGGATAGAGTGGAAGTAAGACAGGCGATCGCTTCTTTAATTAATAGAAAATTAGTGACTGAGCGAGTTTTAAGGAATCAAGGAGAACCTGCTTTTAGCATGATTCCTAATACTTTTAATGTGTCTATTCCAGCTTATCAACAACTTTATGGCGATGGAAATATCGCTAAGGCAAAAGAACTTTTGACTAAGGCAGGATTTTCTAAAGAGAATCCTTTGAAGTTAGAAATTTGGCATCCGATCGCTTCTTCAGTTCGCCAACAAGTTGCCAGTTTGTTACGAGAATATGCCGTACAAGAATTAGATGGCATGGTACAAATTCAACCCCAAGGAGTTGAATCAGCAACGTTTTTTGCTAACATTCGTAAGGGAATTTATCAAAGCGCTTTAGTAGATTGGTATCCCGATTTTTCCGATGCAGATAATTACATTCAACCTTTTTTAAGTTGTGCTAAAGGTTCACCAACAACAGGTTGTCAACAGGGTGCAAGTCAAAGTCAAGGGTCGTTTTATTATAGCGATCGCATGAACAAATTAATTCAGCAACAGCGCAGCGAACAAAACCCAGAAAAACGCAAACAAATCTTTGCCGAAATTCAAAAACTCATGGCGCAAGATGTTCCTTTAATTCCCTTATGGCAAAGCAAAGATTTTGCTTTTGCTAAACAAGGATTACAAGGAGTAAAATTAGACCCAATTCAACAATTACCATTTTGGGACATCAGTAAATAGTTTTGAGTTTTGAGTTTTGAGTTAGTTTTGAGTTTTGAGTTTTGAGTTTTAAGTTTTGAGATACCAAAGAGAGAATTTGAATGGCAGCAAGTATAATTCAACAGAAGAGTTTTGATTTTGCTCTAGAAATTATCGATCTTTACCAAGAACTGATAAAATGCAAAGAGTATGTGATTTCTAAGCAATTATTGCGGAGTAGAACAAGTATTGGTGCTAATGTTGAGGAAGCTAGTGCTGCTCAAAGTAGAAAAGATTTCTTGGCGAAAATGTCAATTGCTTCCAAAGAAGCAAGAGAAACTAGATACTGGCTACGTTTGCTACAAAAATCGCAAATGGTAAAAATGGATTTCACTACTCAACTTAACCACGTCGATGAACTGATCCGTATTCTAAACTCAATAGTTAAGACAACTAGCGAGAACTGAATATGGTTTTTGCAGTTTTTTAGCCGCAATAAACTAGAATCCAAACTCAAAACTCAAAACTAACTCAAAACTCAAAACTCAAAACTAACTCAAAACTCAAAACCCAAAACTCAAAACTAACTCAAAACTCAAAACTCAAAACTCAAAACTAACTCCCAAACTCAAAACTCAAAACTCAAAACTAACACAATGTCTCGATCGCGTGCTTTACAATATTACGTTATGGCGCGTTTACTCCTTGCTCCTTTGATGCTGTGGACGATCGTTACAGTAGTTTTTTTACTACTAAGAGCAACTCCCGGCGATCCTGTGGATGTAATATTAGGAGGACGTGGCGCACCAGATAGCGTTAAAGAAGAATACCGTCAAAGATTAGGATTAGCCGATCCTTTGTGGTTACAATATATTCGTTATCTGGGATCTTTGCTCAGTTTTGACTTAGGAAATTCTCTCACTAGTCAAGGTCAATCTGTTGTTGAAATTATTCAACTACACTTCCCGGCAACTTTGGAATTAGCAACTTTTGGGATGGCGGTTGCCTTAATTGTTGGAGTTGGATTTGGTGCTATTTCTGCTTCTAAACCAAATACAGTTTTTGATGTTAGCGGCAGGTTATTTGGCATTATTACTTATGCCATTCCTTTGTTTTGGTTTGGGATGATTTTACAATTGATTTTTGCTGTACAATTGGGTTGGTTTCCTCCTAATGGTCGCTTTTCTTTAGGTTATTCTCCTCCTCCCACAATTACAGGTTTGTACACTGTTGATAGTATCCTTAATTTAGATATCAATCAGCTATTAATTTCGCTTCATTATTTGGCACTTCCTTGTTTGACGTTGGGATTTTTAATCAGCGGAATTTTTGAGCGAATTGTTAGGGTAAATTTACGCCAAACTCTAAAAGCAGATTATGTGGAAGCTGCTAGAGCTAGGGGAATTTCGGAAAGTAAAATTCTCATTTCTCATGCTTTGAAAAATGCTTTGATTCCTGTAATTACTGTTTTAGGTCTGACTTTTGCTTCTATGTTGGGGGGTGCAGTTTTAACAGAAGTCACCTTTTCTTGGCCTGGATTAGGTAGTAGACTATATCAAGCAATTTCCGATCGCGATTATCCAACCGTTCAAGGAATTATGGTGTTTTTTGCCGCTATTGTAGTGGTTGCTAGCATTTTAATTGACATTATCAACGCCTACATCGATCCGCGCATTCGCTATTAACAATCAGGCGATTTCAGTTGCAACTAAACAAAGAAAGTGTGCTTGACAAGCACTAAAATTATCTGCGGTATCAATCTAAAATCTCAAATCGGATGACTGGTGGCTGATGGCTACCAGCTTTTTTATTTCTTAGCGAAATAAGCATAATTTCTAAATTTCCCATTAAAATGCAAAGTTTTTGCAAAGTTTTTGCAAAGTTTTTGTGAAGTTTTTGTGAAAGAAATCAATCATATATATATAGGCAGAGGTATCGCTAAAATATGAAGTAGGTATAATTAATGAGTCCTATTAAGTAATTCCGATTTTAGTAACGAATTACTAAGGAAATCTACAATCTTTGCTTAGGAGGAACACAGATAATGGGTACGGAATATTCCATACTTCAACCTAATAATTTGCTGATGCAACAAACTAATTCTTTAGCTGCAAATAGCTCAATTTCTGTGGAAGTAATTTTCACCAAGGATATTGTAGGTAAAGATGGTACAGACATAATCACTGGAACTGAGGAAAACGAACGAATTTTCGGTTTAGGTGGAAACGACTTTATCCAAGGAGGAAAGGGTAGCAACTTTATTGATGGTGGTAACGGTAATGATATTATCTTCGGTAACTTAAATTCTGGTTTTGTAGGTACAGAGAACCTCAACGATACCATTTATGGTGGCAATGGCAATGATGTTTTATTTGGTAATCCGGGGAATGACTATCTAGATGGGGGGAATGGTGACGACTTCCTCTGCGGTGGAGGGGGAAATGACACTTTAACTGGCGGCGCGGGTAAGGATACATTTTATTTTCATGCACCTCTAGCAACTAATACGATGCAGGGACAAGTAAACACTCTTTCTAATTTTAATGCTTCTTTAGGGGAAGACACTATTACTGATTTTACTCCGGGAGAGGATACGATTTTCTTATCTCGGCAGCGTTTCTCTAACCTTTCTAAAGTTGTAGATTTTAGTACAGTTTTTGCTACCGTTGATAATGATTTAGCAGTAGAAACAAGCAGTGGTTTAATTGTTTACAACTCAGTTAACGGCAACTTGTTCTATAACCAAAATGGCAGTGAATTAGGTTTTGGTGATGGTGGTTTATTTGCTGTATTAATTGGGGCTCCAACTATTACATCTGTGGATTTTGCAACGACAAAAATGACTAGCTAAAGTTCAATTTGCTAATTGTTAGATTAATCACAAGTTTAGGCAGCTAGAAAAGATTGTGCTGTGTGTTTTTTTCAAGTCAGGCAAATGTTAAATTAGGTGCATCTGGTTAAACTGGATCTGGGTAAAAACCCAGATCTTATTTCAAAAGTTCGGTTTTAAGATTGGCGAGTAATCTGTTGATTCACTTCTTGAATTTGTCTGGTAAAGTAAGGTTCTCGATAACTTAACTGTTTGGCGATCGCCAGTCCTTTTTCAAAAGCTGCGAGTGCTTGAGAATAGTTTTTTTGTTCTAAATAAAGTTGAGCAATTTGATCGTAAGTGTTCATCATTCCATAGAAATTGTTAGCTAGTCGATCGGTTTGTAACAGCACTTGACTAGTTTCTAATGCTGCGTCTATTTGCTTTAGTGAAAGTTGCAATGCTACTAGTTTTCTGAGTGCATCAGCTGCACCGGAATATTGCTGAATTGACCAAGCAAAGGAGTAGGTTTCTTCGTATTGTTGAGCAGCTTCTTCAATTTGTCCAAGGGATTCTAATTTTGTGCCGATCGCTAATTTTAAATCAGGAATTTCGGTGAAGTTTTGCAGGTTTTGGTAAAGTTCAATTAACTGTTGCTTGGTGTTAATAAATGGCAGCGGTTGTTTCAGTTGTTCGTAAATATAGGCAAGTTGTTTTAAGTAAGTAATTTGCTGTTCCCCATTATTTTGCTCTTTGGCTAAATTCAACAACTCGTTATAAGTAACGGCGGCTTTTTGGTAATCAAACCAATTTAAACTTAATTCGCCAATTTTGAGCAGTGTTGCTGTTATTTCATCTGTGTTTTGTTGTTCTCTGGCGGCGCGGAGAATTTGTTCATAAGCTACAACTGCTTTATCAGGTGCTCTGACTTGTTCATAAGCTGTTGCTAAAGCACGCCATAAATCTAATTCTACTGGAGGTTTTGCTGTAACTTCTGTTTGAATTGCTTGCAATCTTCGGGTAATAAATTGGATATCTTCTCTGGAATTTTCCGACCAGGCGATCGCACCGACTCTCCCCAAAGCTTGCACTTCTGGTAATAATCCTAATACCCTCGTTAAGCGCAATTCTCGATACCAAACTGCAAAAGCAGTGACTTTATCACCAGCTTGAAATAACTCCGTTGCTTCCTGATTTAATTCATTTAATGATTGGGTTAATTCTGTCCTTTCTTCCTCAGTTAAAGGTTTTTTATTTCGCGCTGACTGAGGTAACATCGGATCGAGAGTTCTAAACTCTAAAGGATTGGGAGGAAATACATTTGGATCTTCCTCATTATTACTCTGAGCATAAACCGGAAAACCCAAAATTAACCAAAGCAAAGAACAAACAATCGAAAAATAAAACTTGCTGATTTTTTGTTGTTGGCGATCGCTCATAATTTAAAATCCACTCAGGCTAATATAAAGAAGATCGGAAATAGCAATTAGTTTCCACTCCCTAACTGTAATCGATGAATAGGAGATAACTGGTGAACAAAAGCATCAGAATTTTAGTTCTGAGTTTAGCACTAATAGGATTGACTTTACTATCATCTTGTGCTTTACCGAGGATTAATGCTCAACAACGGACATTTCTCGACCTATCTTTAGAATTTTTGGGTGAATATCAATTACCCAAGATGAAATTTCAGGATACAACAGTTGGGGGATTATCGGGGATAACTTATGACCGACAACGCGATCGCTTTTATGCCATTTCGGACGATCGCAGCAACCTCGCGCCAGCCAGATTTTACACCTTAAAGTTAGACATAAACAACAGTAAACTGCAAAACGTAAAAATAGAAAACGTTACCTTTCTCAAAACCAAAAACGGCGAAACTTACCCCAAAGGTAGCATCGATACCGAAGGAATTGCCCTCACTCCTCAAGGAACTGTATTTATTTCCAGCGAAGGTGCTACCCGTGAACTTGTTTCCCCATTTATTGGCGAATTTGACTTAAAAACTGGCACCTTAAAACAAAATTTGCCAATGCCAGAAACTTACATTCCTGAAGCTAATGGCGAACAACAACAAAGGGGAGTCCAAGATAATTTAGCCTTTGAATCATTAACACTTAATCCTACCGGATCTTTGCCCTCCACTAGCGAACCAATTCGTTTATTTACAGTCACTGAATCAGCATTAGTTCAGGACAAAGATCCACCGCAAAAAGACGAACAAGGTAACTATAAACCACAAATTACTAAATGCCGATTGTTACATTATCTAATTAGTGATGGCCCACCAATCATCATTTCTGAACATCTTTATCCCCTATCTCCCAATCCCCCAGGAGCAATATATCATGGCGTGGTGGATTTATTGGCGATCGATCAAGGTGGACATTTCTTAAGTATAGAAAGGTCATTCGGTTTGACAGGTTTCGGCGCAAAAATTTATCAGCTATTCACTGGTGCAGCTACCGACACCTCTCGCATCGCCAGTTTAAAAGGTGAAACAAGAGCAGTACAACCAGTCAAAAAACAATTAATCTTAGACTTGAAAGAATTAGGAATTAGATTAGACAACCTAGAAGGACTAACTTTTGGCCCTCGTTTACCTGATGGTAGCCAAAGTTTAATATTGCTCAGCGACGACAACTTCAAAGAACAACAAATAACCCAATTCCTGTTATTTCGACTTAAAATTTCCTAAAAGTTCGTAGTAGCGACTTCAGTCATTTCAATTCCACTAATAAGGACTGAAGTCCTCACAACAAACCTCACAACAAACTTCACAACAGACAGAAATATAAAAAAATTAGGGCATCAATCACAACTAAGCGATGCCCCATTTTGACAATTATTAAAGTGAGAGATTACAGAGGTTTCTTGGTTAAAGTACCATCGACATCAAGCGTACCGTCAGGTGTAGAAACATCTTCCTCTGAGGCGTAATAACCATTATTTGTGTAACTTTGTCCAGCTACACCCTTTAGTGAACCCACAGCTTGATACAATGCTTCCAAGCGAGAATCAGCTAAATTATTTGCTGGTACTCGGTCTAAAATTCCGAAGCGTTCTAATCTAGCTTTGACCTTTTCTGTACCACCAACAAGGAAAACTTCCAGGTGTTTTTGATTAGCTTCTGCAATCAAACTTTCCAGTGCCAAAGCAGCAGTAACACCCAACATTGGCACATCGCTAACATCCAAAATCACGACTTTATAATCTTCCATGATTGCTTGGCGTTGCGAAATCGCTTTAGCAGCACCGAAGCTCATTGGCCCACCTAAGTGTAACAGCAGAATCTTTCCACCAGCTTCTTTGAACAAGAGTTTTTCTTCTTGGCTGAGAGGTGTTTCATCATCAGCATGAGTAATTGCTTTTACTTCCTCAGATTGGATATCTGACAAACGTTGAATGGTCAGAATATTGGCAACAAAAACCCCAACACCTACAGCAACAATCAAGTCAACAAATACAGTCAGTAGCAACACGCCATACATAATTGCTGCTGCTTTCCAAGACAGCTTATGGGCGCGTTTTAAGAAATTCCAGTCAACAATATCAATCCCAACTTTGACCAGAATACCTGCTAATACAGCTTGAGGAATAAACTGAGTTAATCCACCAGCACCAAGAACGATAATAAATAAAACTACGGCATGAAGCATCCCGGAAAGAACTGTTGTGCCACCCGCTTGGATGTTAACAACTGTTCCCATTGTTGCGCCAGCGCCAGGAAGACCGCCGAAAAGTCCCGATAGTAAATTGCCAATTCCTTGTCCGACTAATTCTTTATCAGAGTCGTGTTGAGTGCGAGTGATACTATCAGCAATTACCGAAGTTAATAGAGAGTCAATACAGCCCAACATCCCCAGCATTACACCATCAACTAACATGATGGTCATCTGATCAAAGGTGAATACTGGTAATTGTAGTTTGGGTAAACCCATTGGAATTTCACCAATGAGTCTGAGGTCAGAACCTTTGAGAAAGAAGGCTGCAATTAAAGTACCAATGACTAATGCTAATAGTTGCGGTGGTACTAAACGACGGATTTTTTTGGGAGTTAGAAATAAAAGGGCTAATGTTAAAGTTGCTAACGCAGTTTCGGCTGGATCGAGATTTGAGATAAATGTCGGAATAGAAGTGAAGACTGGTATGATTCCACCTTTTGGATTGGCTTGTCCAAAAAATGGCCCGATCTGCAAAATGATCATGATTACACCAATCCCGGACATGAATCCAGAGATTACGGTGTAAGGCATCAAGGTGATGAATTTACCTAATTTCAGGATGCCGAACAGGATTTGAAATATACCTGCCAACATGACTACTGTAAAAGCCATTGCCAACCCGTTCTCTGGGTTTTTCGCAGTCATACTGGTAACAATGGCTGTCATGACAACGGTCATCGGCCCAGTAGGGCCAGAAATTAGGGTGGGAGTTCCACCAAATAGCGCGGCAAAGAAACCCAGAATAGCCGCACCGTAAAGACCTGCGATCGCACCCGCACCCGAAGAAACACCGAATGCTAGAGCCATTGGTAAGGCTACGATCGCCGCCGTGATTCCACCGAACAAATCACCCCGCAGGTGATTAAATGTTACCCGATTCGCTAGTTGCATAACTAAGACAGTCCCACAAGTATTGAGTACTAATTTACATTGCTAATGCTCTATAGGTTCAAAACTAATCATTGGTATTTTTGATGATTAGAATTATTTTGTATAGGGGTAAACAGTCAGAATCTACAATTTACATCCAAAAAAATAATATTTACCTATATTTAATCGAACAATAAATAACCTCAACGGATGAATCGAGCAATTTGACTCTGTATAGATTTAAAAATTAAATCTTTCTAAAGACCGATCGGGCTACAACTTATCAATGTCCCTCAAGTGAAAGCAGCTGGCAAAGAAATCCTTGAGATGCAAATTTTGCAGAATCTATACCGAATGGCAATCAGAACAGAAAAGCCTTCTGCTTTAAAATAGTTGGGACTATGTGAATACTGTTTAACTATCAATGACCCATTCTACCGACATTACCACCTTAGCTCGCTGGATGGCAGCTGACTTTAGTAATCAAGAGCAAGCATTTGAAAATCCGCCATTTTACGCCCATATTCGCGTTTGTATGCGTCCATTACCCTTAGATCTGCTATCAGGGGTCAGTTTCTTTGTCGAACAAGCTTATGATTACGCGCTGAACGACCCTTACCGCGTGCGAGTGTTGAAATTAGTTCCTAAAGACGATCGCATCGAAATTGAAAACTACACCCTCAAGTCAGAAACAGAATTTTACGGCGCTTCCCGTGACGTGAAACGACTAGAAAACCTCAAAATTGACAATTTAGAGAAATTACCAGGCTGCAACATGATTGTAGAGTGGACTGGCAGCAGTTTTAAAGGCAAAGTGGAACCAGGTAAAGGTTGCATTGTCGTTCGTAAAGGTCGCACCACTTACTTAGATAGCGAATTTGAGATTGACCAAGAAAAGTTTATCAGTCTCGATCGCGGACGTGACCCCCAAACCGACGAACACATCTGGGGTTCCCTCGCCGGCCCATTTTACTTCGTGCGTTGGGCAAGTTTCGCGGAGGAAGTGAAAGTTTAAAAAAATTATCCCAATTCTCAAATTATCTCTGCTCCTCTACTCCTCTAGTTTAATTCGATCAGAATATTCACTTTGGTGGTTTAAAGGGTACACAAACCTGGTACATTTAGCGAGTGTCAGCAAGCAGGATAAACAAGATCAAGATGAGAGTTCTGGTTATTGGTGGCGACGGTTACTGTGGTTGGGCGACAGCACTTTATCTTTCCAACAGAGGTCATGAAGTTGGCATTCTAGATAGCTTAGTGAGGCGACACTGGGATTTAGAACTATGTGTAGAAACCTTAACCCCGATCGCACCCATTCAGCAACGCCTCCAGCGTTGGCAAGATATTACAGGGAAAACCATAGAATTATTCATTGGTGATATTACCAACTATGATTTTCTCAAGGTAGCGCTGCACAAATTTCAACCAGATGCGATCGTCCACTTTGGCGAACAGCGTTCCGCACCATTTTCCATGATCGATCGCGAACACGCTGTTCTCACCCAAGTCAACAACGTCACGGGAACGCTGAACATCCTTTACGCCATGAAGGAAGATTTCCCTGATTGTCATTTGGTGAAATTAGGAACAATGGGTGAATATGGTACACCCAATATTGACATTGAGGAAGGTTACATCACGATCGAGCATAACGGACGCAAAGATACCCTGCCGTATCCTAAGCAGCCTGGGTCAATGTATCACCTCTCCAAAGTGCATGATAGTCACAACATTCATTTCGCCTGTCGGATTTGGGGTTTACGTGCCACAGACTTAAATCAGGGAGTCGTTTACGGCGTGCTGACAGAAGAAACTGGCATGGACGAACTGCTAATTAACCGCCTAGACTACGACGGCATTTTTGGCACCGCCCTCAACCGTTTTTGTATTCAAGCAGCAATCAATCACCCGATTACAGTTTACGGCAAAGGTGGTCAAACCAGGGGATTTTTAGATATTCGAGATACAGTAAGATGTGTGGAATTGGCGATCGCAAATCCAGCTGCTCCGGGCGAGTTCCGTGTCTTTAACCAATTCACCGAACAATTTAACGTCGCCGAACTAGCTTTAATGGTGAAAAAAGCTGGTACAGCATTAGGATTAAATGTAGAAATCAATAACCTGGAAAACCCCCGCATCGAAAAAGAAGAACATTACTTCAACGCTAAAAACACCAACCTACTTGATTTAGGTTTACAACCTCACTTCCTCTCCGATGCCTTAATTGATTCACTGTTAAACTTCGCCATTAAGTATCAACAGCGAGTCGATAAAAACCAAATCTTACCAAAAGTTACTTGGCGACGGTAGGTTTTTTGGCACATCAAAGCCTGTGAAAAAAGCAAGTTTTCAGGATGTGAATTCATTGTCTTCCTCCCTACTCTTTTTTCAATAGAGTTAGGGAGGAACGAAAAATTGTTAACCCAAACTAGGCGGAAAAATGAATTGCCAAAATCCCCTAATTAAGCAAGTATGAACCGAAGAATAGTGATATTATTGCTCACCGTAGTTATGCCAGGTGTTGCTACAGCTGGGATCAGTCTTTACTACCTATTCCCAGAATGGGCAGTTTTAGATAGTAGCTACAGAAATTACGCCAAAATTGCCAAACTTAAAACAACAACAATTAACGAATTGTCGATAGCTCAAGCAGCAGAAAATAGGCATCGGATTAATTGTTTTGCTGAAGGAGTAGGAGTTTTATTGGGAGGGATAATGGCTGGAATCGGTATTCATGGTATCTGCCTGCAAAACCCAAGAAATTAATTGTTAAATGATCGATGACTAGTTATGCGAATTGCCCTATTTACAGAAACATTTTTGCCAAAAATTGATGGCATCGTTACCCGTCTTTGCCACACAGTTGAGCATCTGCAACGTAGCGGAGATCAAGTATTAATTTTCTCCCCAGATTACGGCATCACTGAATATAAAGGAGCCAAAATTTACGGAGTTTCTGGCGTACCTTTACCCATGTACCCAGAATTAAAATTAGCATTTCCCCGACCTGCGATCGGCAAAGCCTTAGAAGAATTTCAACCAGATATTATTCACGTAGTTAACCCCGCAGTCTTAGGATTAGGCGGAATATTTTATGGCAAAACCTTAAAAATTCCCATCGTCGCCTCCTATCACACCCACCTCCCCCAATACCTACAACATTACGGATTAGGAATGTTAGAAGGAGTATTGTGGGAACTATTAAAATCCGCCCATAACCAAGCCGAATTAAACCTTTGTACCTCCACCGCAATGGTACAAGAATTAAGAAATCACGGCATTGAAAGAGTAGACTTATGGCAAAGAGGAGTAGACACCGAATTATTTCATCCTGACACAGCTAGTGAGGAAATGCGATCGCGCCTCAGTCAAGGACACCAGAGCAGCCCCCTCCTCCTCTACATCGGACGCTTAGGCGCAGAAAAAGAAATCGAACGCATCAAACCAATCCTAGAAGCAATTCCCAACGCACGCCTCGCCCTAGTCGGAGATGGGCCCAACCGCGAAGCCCTCCAAAAACACTTCGCCGGAACAAATACCAACTTCGTCGGCTACCTCCGAGGCAAAGAACTCGCCTCCGCGTACGCCTGTGCCGATGCCTTCATCTTCCCCTCTCGCACCGAAACACTCGGACTAGTCCTCCTCGAAGCAATGGCAGCAGGCTGTCCCGTAGTCGCCGCCCGTTCCGGTGGCATCCCCGATATCGTCACCGACGGCGAAAACGGCTACCTATTCGACCCAACAGACGAACAAGGCGCTATCAACGCCACCATTCGCCTACTAGCCCATCAAGAAGAACGAGAAACCCTCCGCCACAACGCTCGCAAAGAAGCCGAAAAATGGGGCTGGGCAGCCGCTACTAGACAACTACAGCGCTACTATCAAAACGTAGCCTTCTCCACCTTGCCCAAAGCCGCCTAATTCTGCCTTCTACCCTCTGGAATTTGTCATACTCTATGAAGAAGCTAAATTTATTTGGCTAACCAGCCAAGCCCGGACAAGCTAACAGAATTAGTTTTGAGCATCGAGTTATGAGTTTTCAGTTAAATTGCCTTGACCACTCAAAACTGTTGCCTGTTAAAAGTTCCCTGTTCCCTTTACTCCCAACTTGTCCAGCTTGCTTAACAACAGCCATTTATTTAGCTTTCCCAATATCTACTTAACTTGTGATTAAAACACTTGTAACTCACCGATCAATGCAGATACATTCGTAGTAGGTCATCTACTTTCTTGTCGAAGTAGGTCAGCTTGGCTAGGGGTCAGGGTAAAAAAATAGCATGGGAGAGTAGCAGAGCCAAAAATCATTGGGAAAAAGCCCACAAATTCGACTTTTACCCCTTCAGACCCTCTGCGTTCCATGACCTGTCATTTCCATATTCCATTAGATGGAAAAGAGCTTCCCAAAATAGAAGCTTCACCCTGTAAAACCTCATGAGTATGACATTCCCCAATACTGGTAGCGTCTTAACCACGTTAACCCAGCTAACTCAGCAGCACCGAGTTAAAGCCCTGCTTGAGCGAGTCAGAAACATATCCGTCAAGGAATTTATTTGTCTTCTCGACTTCATCACCGCCGAATTCCAGCAATTCCTCAGAGCCATTGAACTAATTAACAATGAAGCTCTAGAAACCATGCTGGAAGATATTTTAGAAGTTATAACCCTAAAAATGGGTCAAGTCCTGCAAGCAGAACTGAGTACCATCTACTTGGTTGATAACGCTAAAGGCTATCTGTGGTCAAAAATACGCCAAGCAAACAGCGACAGACCTTTAGAAGTTCGCCTCCCCCTAAATGCAGGTATTCCAGGTCATGTAGCTAACACGGAAAAATCTTTGATTGTCCCGGATGCCTACAATCATCCCTTGTTTAATCCTGACTTGGATAAACAACTTGGTTATCATACCCGTGATATTCTTTGTATGCCCGTAAAAAGTAGTAAAGGGCATATTGTAGCTGTAATTCAGCTAACTAATAAAGCTGGCGACCAACCTTTTAATGAAGAAGATGAGCAGGAATTCCAGAGATTTGTCGATGATATCGGCGTAATTTTGGAAAGTTGTCAATTGTTTTATCAAGCGGGACGAAATCAACGTGGTGCTAATGCTTTACTGAAAGCTACCCAAATTTTAGGTCAAAGTCTCGACCTGGAAACCACTTTAAAATCGGTAATGGAACAAGCCCGTATTTTAATGCAGGCCGATCGCAGTACACTATTTTTATTATTTAGAGAAACTAACGAACTTTGGACAAAAGTAGCCACCGCCGACGGTATAACAATGTTTGAAATTCGCATCCCCGCTAATCGGGGAATCGCTGGCTATGTCGCTTCTACAGGTCAACCTTTAAACATTCCAGACGCTTACAAAGACCCCCGCTTTGACCCCACTACCGACCAGCGTACAGGATACCGAACACGAAATATTCTCTGTTTACCAGTTTATAATTCAGCAGGTAGTTTAATCGGTGTAACTCAACTAATTAATAAACATCAAGGTAGCTTTACTTCTTCTGATGAAGAGTTTATGCGAGCATTTAATATTCAAGCCGGAATCGCTTTAGAAAATGCCAAACTCTTTGAAAGCGTATTAATAGAAAAACAATATCAAAAAGATATTCTGCAAAGTCTATCCGATGCAGTAATTTCTACAGATATGGAAGGTAGAATTGTTACTATTAATGATGCAGCTTTAGAATTGTTGGGTTGCCCAGTAAAACAGACAAACGACAGAATTCATAAATCTAATTGGGAACAAAAATTAATGGGTCGTTTAGTCTGGGAAGTAGTACCAATTGAAAACTTACAAATGCGCTTAGAAGATAGTTTGAAAACAGGTGCAAATCACTATGTTCCCGAACAAAGTCTGACTGTAGGTTTATATGTCCACTCAAGCTGTTCTAGAGAAAAAGAGCAAATTAATTGGTCAGAAATTGCTAACCAAAATGGTCATGAAATAACCGGATGCAAATGTATTTTAGCAATTCCAGATCGCACCAACCCCGACTATTATATTACTTGGAATCAACCAAAACCCGCTCCAGAAAATATCAAGGAAACTCCTGAAGAAGAAATTCCTTATCTGATTCACAAAGATCAAATAAAAAACATCGAACGGAGTGTCAATCTCTCAGTTAAACCACTGACAAATCCCGAAGGAGCGGTGCGAGGCGGTTTAGTAGTTTTAGAAGATATTTCCCAACAAAAAAGAATGAAAAATGCCATGTATCGTTACATGACTCCCGGAGTCGCAGAACGAGTTATGGCGCAAGCAGAAGATACTTTAATGATTGGAGAAAGAAAAGAAGTTACAATTTTATTTTCTGATATTCGCGGCTACACCACAATTACAGAAAACTTAGGTGCAGGGGAAGTAGTATCACTGCTCAATCAGTATTTTGAAACAATGGTAGAAGCAGTATTTGACCATGAAGGCACTCTCGATAAATTTATTGGCGATGCTTTAATGGCTGTATTTGGTGCGCCATTATCATTACAAGATCATGCCTGGAAAGCAGTGAAAACAGCCTTAGATATGCGTCAGCGTCTAGCCAAATTTAATCAGCAACGTCGCGCCAAAAATCAGCCAATAATAGCTATCGGTATTGGCATTAGTTCGGGAGAAGTAGTTTCGGGAAATATTGGCTCGCATAAACGCATGGATTATACAGTGATTGGTGATGGAGTTAATTTAAGTTCTCGCTTAGAAGGCGTGACTAAAGAGTATAGATGCGATATCATTTTAAGCGAGTTTACTTATAACTTATGTCACCAACATATATGGGTACAGGAGTTAGATAAAATTCGTGTCAAAGGCAAACAAGAAGCAGTGAAAATTTACCGATTAATTAGCGATCGCTCTCAACCTCTAGATCAAGAAACCCAACAATTCTTACACTATTACAACTTAGGTAGAGAAGCATTTCTTTCGCGGAAATTTTCTCAAGCAATTACCCAATTTGAAATAGCGCAAAAATTTCTACCTAATGACCCAGCACTAAACATACATCTCGAAAGAGCTAGAAAATATCTTAGTCAACCTCCCGCCAAAGAATGGGACGGGGTTCACGAAATGACAACAAAATAGAAGGTAATTGGTAGTAGGTAGTAGGTAGTAGGAAATTAATTAGCACATTGAATTCCTTGGGAGCGACAATAAAATAACACAAATACTAATAGCTAAATCACCATGAACCAAAAACTTTACGAAGGCAAAGCCAAAATCATTTACACAACCGACAACCCAGAAATTCTGCTAGCGTATTACAAAGACGACGCTACAGCATTTAATGCTCAAAAACGGGGTCAAATCGCAGGCAAAGGACAAATTAACTGCACCGTTTCCACACATTTATTTAAACTTTTAGAGCAAGGGGGAATTCGCACCCATTTTATAGAACAAACAGCCCCAGACCAAATGTTAGTGCGTCGGGTGCAAATAGTGCCTTTAGAAGTAGTAGTGAGAAATATTGCTGCTGGTAGTCTTTGTAAACAAACCGGATTGCCAGAAGGAAAGATTTTAGCAAATCCCTTAGTGGAATTTTACTATAAAAACGACGCATTGGGCGATCCATTACTGACTAGCGATCGCATACTAGTAATGGAACTAGCCACCCCGGAACAAATCGAACAACTGCGAAGTCTCTCCCTAGAAGTTAACCGAATTCTCACTCAATTCTTCAACCAATGCGGCATCACCCTAGTAGACTTCAAACTAGAATTTGGCCTAGATGAAACCCAACAAATCCTCCTAGCTGACGAAATCAGCCCCGACACCTGTCGCCTGTGGAACCAGTCAGAAACCGACTCCGAAAAACGAGTCATGGACAAAGACCGCTTCCGCCGTGACTTAGGCAACGTAGAAAACGCCTATCAACAAGTCCTAGAAAGAGTTCTAGCTCAAAACCTGCACTAACTAAAGGCAAAACGGAAGAAAGGGAACTCCTGAACAGGGAACAGATAAATTCTTCAATTGTCTCCTGTGCTCCCCTGCTCCGAGAGTCCCTACACTTGCCAAATAGCTAAATTCGACACATGATCCCAACAAGGCAGATAATGGAGTATTGCCTAAACAGGTGATATTGTGTTGGATTGAATACTTATATAGTGAAGAGTCCCCTCGTTGGGAGTCAAAGAGTCAGAAGCTAAAACCAAAATTGGCTTTAAGACTTTAGACTAAAAAACTCTGCTTAACGACGGTGTGTGGAAGTGGTAAATAACAACAACAAAATGCGTTTATCTCCAGTCTTGGTAGCAACTGTTGCTTGGGTCACATTGGGTAACTCAAATCCAGCTTCCGGGCAAACTACGGAAAACAACTGGGCAACAGCAATCAAACTTTTAAATAAATCCCAAAATGCGGCTTCACGCAAGAGCGCCCAAAGAATTGCTTCTCCTTCAGTCGAGAGAGCATTAGGGGATAGAGGTCAGGAGTTAGGGGATGGGGAAAAAGACACATCCCTAATCCCTAACCCCCAACCCCCCATCTCCCCATCTCCCCAACCCCCCATCTCCCCATCTCCCCATTTGCGTGCCGAAAAAGTGGTTGAGGAAATTACTATTTCCGAACTATCAATTTCCCCATTTGAGGTTCAAAACACCTCTAAAGCAGAATTGAAACAGGAAGTACAGGCACACATTAATATATTTCCGGCAACCATATTGCCGCCCTATCAAGGCCATTACTCGCCTAAAGATACAAAAGGAAATTTAATCGAATTGCCCGTACAGCAGAGCACCTTTTATTCTTTAAACCATATTTCTGATCTTCCGCAAAAACTTAAAGGGTTAATTACAGCACAAGCACCACCCGCCACAGAGGCACCAGCAATACCAGAACCGACAGCACCTGAACCAGCAGAAACGGATACGCCCCCGGCTGAAGGTCAAAGAACCCAACCACAAACGCCAACTCAACCAACCGCTCCTCCCCCCTTACCCACACTCGAACAGAACGCGCCTCCTTCGATACCCAGAACTGAACCCAAGCCTCCCGCTCAACCCACCCCATCTTCAGAAGCAGAACCTCGCGTATTAGTAGCAGAAGTATTAGTGAATGGAGTAGAAGGAAAGCTGCAAGACATTGTTTATGATGCCATCCGCACTCGTCCGGGAAGAACAACCACCAAATCACAGTTACAAGAAGACATAAACGCCATTTTTGCTACGGGTTACTTTTCTAGAGTCAGAGCCGAACCTACCGATACACCCTTGGGCGTGCGAGTAACATTTGTTGTCGAACCCAACCCAGTCTTGCGTTCCGTCCAGCTAGAGAGTAGCCAAGTATTGCCCAAAGATCTAGTAAATCAAACCTTCCGGGAACAGTACAACGAAATTCTGAACTTCCGGGACTTGCAAGCCGGGATTCGGCAGCTAGAGCAGTGGTATCGGGATAGAGGCTACGTTTTAGCACAAGTAGTAGATACCAGAGTATCTCCAGAAGGTGTTGTGACCTTGGAAGTAGCCGAAGGAATCGTCGAAGACATTCAAGTGCAGTTCTTGAATAGAGAAGGAGAAACAGTTGACGCTGAAGGTCAACCAATCAGAGGAAGAACCAGACCATATATCGTTACCCGTGAACTAGCAACCAAGCCCGGTACAGTATTTAACCGAAATGAAATTCAACGGGATTTACAGCGAGTGTTTGGTTTAGGCTTATTTGATGACGTGAAATTATCATTGAATCCTGGTCAAGACCCCCGACAGGTAACAGTACAAGTGAACGTGAGAGAAAGAAATAGTGGTTCTATAGCAGCCGGGGCAGGTTTCAGTTCCGCAGCCGGTTTATTTGGGACGGCAAGCTATCAACAGCAGAACTTGTTTGGCAGAAACCAAAAAGTTGGTTTAGAAGTGCAGTTAGGGCAAAGGGAATTTCTCTTTGACGTGCGCTTTACCGACCCTTGGATTGCTGGCGACCCCTACCGGACTTCTTACACCGTTAATTTATTCCGAAGACGATCGATTTCCCTGATTTTTGACGGTGGCGATCGAGATATTGACCTACCAAACGGCGACACACCCAGAATCCTCCGACTCGGCGGCGGTGTCACCTTTACTCGTCCTCTATCTCGGAATCCCTTAGCAGATTCAGAATGGGTGGCTTCCTTAGGATTACAGTATCAAAATATTTCTATTCGGGATAATGATGGCGACCTCAGCCCCAGAGATGAGCTTGGCAACAACCTCAGCTTTAGCGGTTCAGGGAAAGATGACTTAATTACAGTACAACTTGGCGCAGTGCGCGATCGCCGGAACAACCCAACTCGCACCACCCAAGGTTCCCTCTTCCGCTTCGGTCTAGAACAATCCGTGCCAATTGGTGAGGGTAGCATCCTCTTGACCAGATTGCGCGGTAGCTACAGCTACTTCATTCCAGTTAGATTCACCAACTTTACCCCAGGCCCACAAGCCCTCGCCTTTAACATCCAAGGCGGAACTATTCTAGGAGATTTGCCTCCCTACGAAGCCTTCTCCTTGGGCGGCGTGAACTCGGTACGCGGTTATGATGAAGGCGACTTGGGCAGCGGTCGCAGTTACTTCCAAGCTACAGCTGAGTATCGCTTCCCAGTATTCTCAATTATTGGTGGCGTGCTATTCTTCGATTTCGGTACAGACCTGGGTACTGGCGGAGATGTCCCCGGAAGACCCGCCGAAATCCGCAATAAACCCGGTACTGGCTTCGGTTACGGTGTCGGCGTTCGCATTCAATCACCTCTAGGCCCAATTCGGATTGATTATGGCTTCAATGAAGAAGGTGATAGCCGCTTTCAGTTCGGTATCGGTGAAAGGTTCTAATTTAGTAGAGGACAGGGGAGACAAAGTGACAAGGGGACAAGGTGACAAGGGGACACAATAAATTGATCCTGTTCCCTGTTGCCAATGACCAATGACCAATGACCAATGACCAATGACCAATGACACAAACTCTGGCAACTAGTTTTGAACTTTCTGGCGTGGGACTCCATAGCGGAATCATTACCAAAGTGCGGGTTTTACCAGCATTACCAGGTGAAGGTCGCTATTTTGTTAGGGTTGATTTACCGGAAAAACCAGCTATTCCCGCTAAGTTAGAAGTTGTGACTCAAACTCTACTTTCTACTCAACTGGGGGAAAACTCTAGGGGAGTTCGCACCGTAGAACACCTATTGGCCGCTTTAACGGCTATGGGTGTTCGTGATGCCAGAATCGAAATCGATGGGCCAGAAGTGCCGCTTTTGGATGGCTCGGCTCAAGTTTGGGTAGAAGAAATCTTACGGGCAGGATTAGGAGTAGAGGAGCTCTTGAGCAGAGGGGCAGAGGGGCAGAGAGGCAGAGGGGCAGAGAAGATCCAAGAGAGGAAAATTCAAAACTCTCTGACTCCTGAAACTCTTCCTAACTCAAAACTCAAAACTCAAAACTCAAAACTCTCTCACTCCCCCAGTCCCCAGTCCCCAGTCCCCAGTCCCCTATCCGTTTATCAAGGTGATGCTTTTGTTTGTGCTATGCCTGCGCCCCAAATGCGTTTTACTTATGGCATAGATTTTGCTGTTCCGGCGATCGGGAATCAATGGTACAGTTGGTGTCCAAGTCAGGAAAGTTTTGCTAGTGCGATCGCACCTGCACGCACTTTTGGTTTAGCATCCCAAGTTGAAGAGTTACGGGCTAAAGGTTTAATCAAAGGTGGTACTTTGGAAAATGCTCTAGTTTGTGACAATTCTGGTTGGTTAAATCCACCTTTGCGATTTGCAAATGAACCAGTACGTCATAAAATCTTAGACTTAGTAGGAGATTTGAGTTTATTGGGAAATATTCCGATCGCTCACTACTTCGCCTACAAAGCAAGTCACAACCTGCATATCCAACTAGCTAAGTTGTTACAAGCACAGGGACTGGGGACTGGGGACTAGGGACTGGGGACTGGGGGAAATTAATTAAAAATTCCCCAAACTTTCTCTCTAACTGAAAAGTCAAAACTCAAAACCTAACACTTTCCCCAAGATAAATCGCCAATCTAAAATTTAACATCGCTCTGCTCATGTCCGTAATCGAAGCAAATACATCCAATTCTCAAAGTTCTGAATCAACAGATATCGAGTCTTCTACCGTCAGCAAAAAAGTTTTTCCAATTGAAGAAATTCAAAATTTGCTGCCCCATCGTTATCCTTTTTTACTAATAGACCGCATCATTGATTACTTACCAGGAGAAAAGGCTGTAGGCATTAAAAATGTCACGATTAATGAGCCTTTTTTTCAAGGACATTTTCCCGGAAGACCTCTTATGCCAGGAGTTTTAATTGTCGAAGCAATGGCGCAAGTCGGTGGCATAGTTCTCACTCAGCTACCTGAAATGGAACGCAGTTTATTTGTTTTTGCTGCCATTGATGGAGTGCGCTTCCGTCGTCCTGTAGTACCAGGGGATCAATTAGTAATGACTGTGGAACTACTGAGCGTCAAACGTCGTCGCTTTGCGAAAATGCGCGGCATTGCCCAAGTAGATGGTCAACTCGCCTGCGAAGGTGAGCTCATGTTTTCTTTGGTGGACTAGTGCAGCGTGGCTCCTTTTTAGGGGATAGGGGGTGGGGAAAAGGCAATTTCCCTAACCCCTACCCCCTAACACCTAACCCCTAGTTACCCCAACTTGAAAAACGAAGCTAAGAACTCAAAACTTTGATGATGACTACTTTAATCCATCCCACTGCTGTCGTTCATCCTAGCGCCGAACTTCATCCTACAGTTCAAATTGGAGCTTATGCTGTAATTGGGGATAAGGTTAAAGTCGGTGCAGGAACGGTTATTGGCCCTCATGTTGTGATTGAAGGGCCAACGGAAATTGGGGAACGTAATGAAATTTTTCCGGGGGCTGCGATCGGTCTGGAACCCCAAGACCTAAAATATGATGGCTCGGCTAGTTGGGTCAAAATTGGCAACGGTAACAAAATTCGCGAGTATGTCACGATTAACCGCGCCACTAACGCAGGGGAAGCTACAGAAATCGGTAATGATAACTTATTGATGGCTTACGTTCACGTAGCTCATAACTGCGTAATTGAAGACTCAGTGGTAATTGCCAATGCTGTGGCTTTAGCAGGTCATGTTCATATTGAGTCAAAAGCAGTAATTGGCGGAGTTTTGGGTATCCATCAATTCGTTCATGTGGGACGTTTGGCAATGGTGGGTGGGATGAGTCGGATCGATCGCGATGTCCCCCCCTTTATGCTAGTAGAAGGCAATCCTTGCAGAGTGAGAACTCTTAATTTAGTCGGGTTAAAAAGAGCAGGTTTTACTAGCAGTGATTTAGCAGATATGAAAAAAGCTTTTCGTCTGTTATATCGCGCTGGATTTACTTTAAATCAAGCTCTCGAAGAGATGGAAAAATTAAGCACTAACCCACATATTGAGCATTTATACAACTTTCTGCAACTGAGTCAATTACCAAAACGTCGGGGGCTAATTCCTGGCAAATCTCATGGTATAAATGTTGATGATAATTAGTCAAAAAGTCATTAGTTATTGGTCATTAGTTATTAGTCATTGCTCAAAAGTTAACGAATGACAAAACACAAATGACAAGTGACAAATGACAAAGGACAAATGACAAAATGACTATGCGGATTTTCATTTCCACTGGCGAAGTTTCTGGTGATTTACAAGGGGCGTTATTAATTAACGCACTGAAGCGTCAAGCCCAAAAATTGGGACAGGAATTAGAAATTGTTGCCTTGGGTGGTTCCCTCATGGCGCAAGCGGGTGCTACTTTGTTGGGCGATACTACTAAAATTGGCTCTGTGGGCATTCTGGAATCATTACCCTACATTTTGCCGACTCTACAAATCCAAAATCGAGCTAAACAATATTTACGGCAAAATAAGCCAGATTTGGTAATTTTAATTGATTACATGGGACCGAATTTGGCGATCGGGAATTTTATGCGATCGCACTTGACAAATGTCCCCGTTGTGTATTATATAACTCCCCAAGTTTGGGTTTGGTCATTGGGCGATCGCGACACCAAACAAATTATCAAAAATTCTGACCTAATTTTGGCAATTTTCCCGGAAGAAGCTCGGTTTTTTGGAGAAAAAGGCGTAAAAGTAACCTGGGTAGGTCATCCTTTACTAGATAAAATGACTAATGCTCCCAGTCGTTCGGCTGCGCGTGCTAGTTTGGGAATTGCGTCCGAAGAAACGGTAATTACCTTAGTGCCAGCTTCCCGAAGACAAGAGCTTAAATATGTTTTACCAGTAATGTTGGCAGCGGCGAAAATTCTCCAATCTAAAATTCCAAAGGTAAAATTTTTAATTCCCCTATCTTTAGAATCATTCCGTCAGCCCCTCGAACAAGCAATTCGAGAATACAACCTAAATGCTACTTTAGTAGGTGATAAAAACATAGAAGCGATCGCCGCAGCTGACTTAGCAATTAGCAAATCTGGGACAGTAAATCTAGAAATTGCCCTTTTAGAAGTTCCTCAAGTCGTAATCTATCGCGTTAACCCGATTACTGCCTGGATCGCCAAAAATGGGTTAAAATTTGCCATTCCCTTCATGTCGCCGCCCAACTTGGTATTGATGAAAGCGATCGTCCCGGAATTACTCCAAGAACAAGCAACAGCAGAAAATATTGTCCAAGAATCCCTGAATTTATTGAATACTGCCAAGAGAAGCCAAGTTTTGGCAGATTATCAGCAAATGCGTCAAGCTTTGGGGGAAAAGGGGGTGTGCGATCGGGCAGCCCAAGAAATCTTCACCCTGTTACCTTTGTAGCAGGGGAGATGGGGGGATCGGGAGATGGGGAAGTTTATTAACTCAAAACTCAAAACTCTGTGTTGGCGGGTTTTGTTGTTAATTTTTCTGCTCTTGAGTGCAGAATTGTCTACTCTCACCCGCCCCTACCACTCAAAACTCCCCCCACCTCCCTACCTCCCCACCCCCCCACCTCTGTCCCCAGTCCCCGAAACAGAAAGATCATTTTTCTTTAAGTATTGTTACTTGCAGCATGGTATGATTGCATCTGGCTAGAAAAAGCCAAAGTCAAATTATAGAACCCATTTGCGAGTTCCGTTACCTTGACAGACTCATCTCATGAATCCACCACTGTAGCCACAGCTACGGATAATTCTCAAGTTGATTCCCCGGCAGAAAGACCCAGAGAATCAATGCAGGAATACTATAACCTGCAAAAAGAACTATTCATAGTCACCTTGACGACAACAGCGATTATTTTCGTCTCTGTTTGGATTTCTTACAACCTGAACACAGCGCTAAATTATTTGCTTGGTGCGTGCACAGGTGTGGTTTACTTGAGAATGTTGGCAAAAAATGTTGAACAGCTTGGTCAACAAAATCGCAGTCTGAGCAAGTCTCGGTTTGCCGTATTTATTGGGTTGATTATACTAGCAACTCAATTGAGTCAGCTACAGGTTCTCCCCATATTTTTGGGATTCCTGACATACAAAGTTGCACTCCTATACCAGATGGTGCGAGCCCTCATGCCGTCCGATCCTAGATAGATTAGACAAGCTGGGATGCTCGAAAGCTAAATTTCGGGGAAAGTTTCCTGAAGGTCAAAATGCTCAGTGACTTGAATTACTTAACTTTTACGCACCTGGCTAGTTTAGAAGTGGGTCATCATTTCTACTGGCAAGTGGGCAACTTAAAACTACACGGGCAAGTATTTCTCACCTCTTGGTTCGTTATTGCCCTCCTATTGGTAGCTTCATTCCTAGCTACTAAGAGCATCCAGAGAATTCCCGGCGGTATGCAGAATTTTATGGAATACGTTCTGGAGTTTATCCAAGGACTGGCAAAAAACCAACTTGGTGAGAAAGAATACCGTCCTTGGGTGCCCTTTATCGGCACACTGTTTTTGTTTATCTTCGTGTCCAATTGGTCAGGAGCATTGATTCCCTGGAGATTAATTAAACTTCCAGAAGGTGAATTAGCTGCACCGACTAATGACATCAACACCACTGTAGCCTTGGCATTGCTAACTTCCTTGGCGTACTTTTACGCTGGGTTTAGCAAGCGGGGGTTGGGGTACTTTAGGAAATATATCGAACCGACACCAGTCCTATTACCCATTGCGATTTTAGAAGATTTCACCAAACCACTTTCCCTGAGCTTCCGTCTATTTGGAAACATTCTGGCGGATGAACTAGTAGTTGGGGTGTTGGTGCTACTGGTGCCTCTGTTTGTACCTTTGCCAATTATGGCGTTAGGTTTGTTTACCAGTGCCATCCAAGCTTTGGTATTTGCTACCCTGGCGGCGGCATATATCCATGAGGCGATGGAAGGGCATGGTGGAGAAGAACATGAGGAGCATGGTTAGTCCTCATTTAATGGTAGGTTGATTAGGAAGAGAGAATTTGGCATCAAGGAAGTAAATTTCTGATCCTAGCTCAAAAGTCCAAAATCCGATTTGTTTGTTGTGTAGATAAGGTAAGTTAAAACATCATGGATCCATTGGTTTCTGCTGCTTCTGTATTGGCTGCTGCTTTAGCTGTTGGTTTAGCTGCTATTGGCCCTGGTATTGGTCAAGGTAACGCTTCTGGACAAGCTGTAGAAGGTATTGCTCGTCAGCCAGAGGCTGAAGGTAAGATTCGCGGTACTTTGCTGTTAACTCTAGCGTTCATGGAATCCCTGACCATCTACGGTCTGGTTATTTCTCTGGTGTTGTTGTTTGCTAACCCCTTTGCAGGTTAAGCAGAGTAAAGCATTGAGAGATGGGTAATGGAGAATGGCAAATTTTCAGAGGTGAGATGGGAAATTGTGATTGAATTTGCCATCTGCTACCTGTAATTTGAAATTCCTCCATACCCAAGTAATCAATTTTTCCAGAATTTATTTTGCTCCCTGGTAGTTTTTGAAACTGTAAAAAATGTTTGATTTCGACGCTACTTTGCCTTTAATGGCAGTGCAGTTTTTGCTGCTGGCGGCGGTGTTGAATGCGGTTTTCTATAAGCCTCTGTCTAAGGCAATAGACGATCGCTCTGAATATATCCGCACCAATGAGGTTGAGGCACGAGAACGCTTGGCTAAAGCAGAGCAACTGGCAAAGCAGTATGAGGAACAGTTAGCTGTAGCTCGTCGGGAAGCTCAAAGTGTAATTGCTGCTGCTCAAGAAGATGCCAAGAAAATCGCGCAAGAGAAAAATGCTGAGGCTGTTGCAGAAGTACAAGCTCGATTAGAGCAGACTCGGAAAGAAATAGACGAGCAAAAACAAGCTGCAATGAGTTCTCTAGAACAAGAAGTAGATGCTCTCTCGCGCCAAATTCTAGAAAAGCTTTTGGGGCCAAGTCTAGCAAATCGATAGAGCATAAGCTTTTTGCATTGCTGAAATGAGGGTTTACTTAGTGTCGGAAATTGGCTCTAAGTTGAAAGCGAATGTATGGGAAACAAAAGCCGCTATCAATAGTGAATGGGTATGATGGAGACTTTCTTTTTACTGGCTACAGAAGCTCATTCGGAAGCAGCGGAATCAGGGGGTTTTGGGCTGAATTTTAATTTATTTGAAACCAACCTGATTAACCTAGCTATTCTGATTGGAGTTTTATTTTATTTAGGGCGGAACATCGTTACTAATATCCTGACGGAAAGAAAGAAAGGAATTTTAGAAGCGATCGCAGAAGCGGAAACTCGCCAACGCAAAGCAGCTGAAGCTTTAGCAGATCAACAGCAAAAGTTGGCGCAAGCGCAGGCAGAAGCAGAACGAATTAGAAAAGAAGCCCAAACAACTGCACAAGCAGCCAAAGAATCTATCCTAGCTCAAGCAGCTAAGGAAGTAGAAAATTTGCGGAAAAAAGCTAGCGAAGATTTGAACACAGAAACAGACAGAGTGCTAGCAGAATTACGGCGCATGGTAACAGAGTTAGCAATTCAAAGAGTAGAATCTCAGCTAACCTCAATTTTGGATGAATCCGCTCAACAAGAATTAGTTAATAACAGCATTGCCCTGCTAGGAGGAAACCAATGAAAGGAAACTTATTTGGTGAAGCAGTAGCAGAACCTTATGCAGAAGCAATGATGTCAGTGGCGCAAAGTCAGAACTTGACAGAAAAGTTCGGTGAAGATGCGCGGGGTTTAATGGAACTGGTAAAAAGTTCACCAGAATTGCAAAAATTTCTTGGCGATCCACTAGTTCCAGCTGCTAAAAGAAAGGAAGTAATCAGCCAAATTATCGGCGATCAGGTTCATCCTTTTATAAAGAACTTTTTGATGCTTTTGGTAGATAAAAAACGGATTCTATTTTTAGAACCAATTTGCCAAGAGTATTTAAATCGATTGAGAGAACTCAATCAAACTGTTCTGGCTGAAGTGACCTCAGCTGTGGAATTGAACGAAGACCAAAAACACTCGGTTCGGGAAAAGGTAAAATCCCTATCAGGTGCCCAACAAGTGGAACTCGCAACGAAAGTCGATCGCGATCTCATTGGTGGGGTAATCATCAAAGTTGGTTCTCAGGTGTTTGATGCGAGTTTGCGCGGTCAATTACGTCGCATTTCTCTGCGCCTGAGTAATGCCTAGTTTAGTTATGAGTTATGAGTTATGAGTTTTGAATTAAATTAATAACTTAAAACTTAGAACTCAAAACTTAAAACTTGTGCGTTTTGCCTTTTCACTAATTAACAGACACAGTAACAACTAACAAATAAGACTTCCATGATCAGTATCAGACCAGACGAAATTAGCAGCATTATTCGGCAGCAAATTGAGCAATACGACCAAACTGTTGATGTTACTAATGTTGGGACAGTATTGCAAGTAGGAGACGGGATCGCCCGGATTTATGGCTTGGATAAGGTCATGTCTGGCGAACTGTTAGAGTTTGAAGATGGCACTATTGGCATTGCGTTGAACTTGGAACAAGACAACGTGGGTGCGGTGTTAATGGGCGAAGGTCGGGAAATTCAAGAAGGTAGCACGGTTAAGGCTACTGGTAAAATCGCTCAGGTGCCTGTAGGTGAATCTCTGATTGGTAGAGTTGTAGATGCGCTGGGTCGTCCGATCGATGGTAAGGGAGATTTGGGAACTAACGAATTTCGCTTGATTGAATCTCCAGCACCCGGTATCGTAGCGCGGAAATCGGTTTGTGAACCTCTACAAACAGGGATTACCGCGATCGATGCGATGATTCCTGTAGGTCGGGGACAACGGGAGTTAATCATTGGCGATCGTCAAACTGGAAAAACTGCGATCGCAATTGATACCATCCTCAACCAAAAAGAAGAAAACGTTGTTTGCGTTTATGTAGCGATCGGACAAAAAGCTTCCACCGTTGCTAACGTGGTACAAAAGCTGCAAGAAGGCGGCGCAATGGATTACACCATTGTAGTTGCTGCTAACGCCAGTGACCCCGCTACCTTACAATACTTAGCACCTTATAGCGGCGCGAGTATGGCTGAGTACTTCATGTACAAAGGCAGACACACCCTAGTAATTTACGATGACCTTTCCAAACAAGCCGCAGCTTATCGCCAAATGTCCTTGCTGCTGCGTCGTCCACCAGGACGGGAAGCTTATCCCGGAGATGTATTCTACCTCCACTCTCGTTTATTAGAACGCGCCGCTAAATTGAACGATGAATTGGGTTCAGGTAGCATGACAGCCTTACCCATCATCGAAACTCAAGCGGGTGACGTATCTGCTTACATTCCGACTAACGTAATTTCGATTACCGACGGTCAGATCTTCTTAACCACTGACTTGTTTAACTCTGGTGTTCGTCCAGCAATTAACCCTGGTATCTCCGTATCTCGCGTAGGTTCGGCAGCACAAACCAAGGCAATGAAACAAGTTGCAGGTAAACTGAAGCTGGAATTGGCTCAGTTTGATGATTTGGCAGCTTTCGCTCAGTTCGCTTCTGATTTGGATAAAGCGACTCAAGACCAATTAGCACGCGGTCAACGCTTGCGGGAATTACTGAAGCAACCTCAATATTCGCCTCTGTCTGTTGCGGAACAAGTTGCTTTGGTGTACGCAGGTTTGAATGGTTATATAGATGACGTTCCTGTAGACAAGGTGACTGGTTTCACTGCGGGACTGCGGGAATACTTAAAGACTAGCAAGCCGAAGTATGTGGAATTAGTCCGCAACGAGAAGAAGTTGGGTGATGAAGCAGAAGCTTTGCTCAAGGAAGCGATCGTAGACTTTAAGAAGAACTTCCTAGCAATGGCTAAGTAATTTGTCAAGAATTAGGGGTTGGGGGTTGGGGTGTGGGGGTTGGGGTATTTTTCTTCTTCTTCCCTAACCCCTAACTCCTTCTCTTTCCCTACACCCTACACCCTACACCCTATCCCCTTCTTTGGAAAAACTATGGCTAATTTAAAAGCAATTCGCGATCGCATTAAGTCGGTTAAAAACACCAAAAAAATCACGGAAGCGATGCGCCTAGTAGCAGCAGCTAAGGTGCGTCGTGCTCAAGAACAAGTTATCGCCACCCGTCCCTTTGCTGATGCTTTGGCTCAGGTTCTCTACGGTTTACAGTCCCGGTTACGCTTTGAAGAAGCTAACTTACCCCTACTCAGACAACGGCAAGTTCGTACTGTAGGGTTGTTAGTGGTGACAGGCGATCGCGGTCTGTGTGGTGGTTATAACAATAACGTCATTAAGCGAGCAGAAACTCGTGCTAAGGAACTGAAAGCTGAAGGATTGGATTATAAATTTGTTCTGGTAGGACGGAAAGCTATTCAGTATTTCCAACGCCGCGAACAACCAATTGATGCTACCTTCTCAGGTTTAGAACAAGTTCCCACAGCAGCAGAAGCATCTGCGATCGCTGATGAACTCCTGTCTCTATTTTTGTCGGAAAGTGTCGATCGAGTAGAACTGGTTTACACTAAGTTTGTCTCGCTGATTAGTTCTCGTCCAGTAATTCAAACTTTGTTACCCCTCGATCCCCAAGGTTTGGAACCCTCAGATGATGAAGTTTTCCGTCTCACTACTAGAGGCGGTCAATTTCAGGTGGAACGCAGCAAGGTAACAACCGAAGTTCGCAGTTTCCCTAGAGATATGCTCTTCGAGCAAGATCCTGTGCAAATTCTTGATGCTTTGTTACCGTTGTATTTAAATAACCAATTGTTGCGGGCATTACAAGAATCAGCTGCTAGTGAACTGGCTGCTAGAATGACGGCAATGAACAATGCTAGTGATAATGCTAGTGAGTTGATTGGTACTTTAACCCTGTCGTACAATAAAGCACGACAAGCAGCAATCACACAACAACTCTTAGAAGTTGTGGCTGGTGCTGACGCTCTAGGTTAGGAGCAAGTAATTATTTAATATTTCAGTTTTCCACCCCCTGGTTGATAGCGCCTGAAGATACAGGCGCTTTTTTTAGGTTGAGGGGTCAAGTTGCTAGTTACAACAAATTGCAGTTTTATGAAGTAGACCCCAGAAACCCGGTAACTTCTGCGAAACCGGGTTTCTTTGTGCCTCACTTACCTGAAAAGTGCTGTATATAGCAGTATACGATCGAGGCTGGTAGTAGGTAGTGGGTAGTAGGAATGCAACTACCTACTACCAATTTCAAACCATCACCACGCTAGTAACTAGCAACTTAATGTTTTATCTGATTAGATGGGAAGGGCGATCGGGCTACTTATTTTTGTGGCTATTTTTGCCACCCTTACTACCGATCTCAGACATATGTTCCCGATCTTCACTCACTGCTTCGCCGCCTTTGCGACCAATTTCAGCCATGTGTTGGCGATCTTTACTGACAGTTTCGCCGCCCTTACGTCCAGCTTCTCTAGCCTCTTCTGGGGTAAATTCATGAGCAGTACCCTTTTCATGGGCAGCTTTCCCACCTTTGCTAGCAATTTCTCTTTGCTTCTCTTTATCCATTGAGGCAAATCCGCGTTTACTTTTCTCTGCCATGACTAGACTCCACTTTTTTTCAAACCTGGCAATTTGATTATGCAGCTTATTACATCCTAGAAAGGTTCTATGGACGATCTCTTCTTACTACAGGATTATCTATTTTAGTAATTTTAGTAGCCTACTCTACCAAATTGAATATTAGTTTATGGAGAAGCCCGCTTGTTTGTGATTAAAGCAGAGAAAACGATCGCGCCTCTGGAGAAAATAGTCGAGTTTGCTAAGTAATGTAACGAATCTGATCCGGTACTCAGTTTTTGGGGTTATCCGATCGCCGAGCGGAACCTTTTGCTGAAGGAACTGTGGAAGACTTTCCATCTTAAGTTTTCCGTTTTGAGTTGTCAAGGCAATTTAACTCAAAACTCAAGCATTTGTATAGCAAGTTACTTTTATACCTATTTGTAATGGTTGCAAGTTGACTTATTGTGTAAATGGCAAACATATTTTTACTACAAGCTTTATACAAGCTTCACATAACCCGGGGTGAGCCAGAAAGTCAATGAAGATTTGAAGAAGAAAATCCAGTAATACTACCTAATCGGGAATTATGCCCTTATTATTTGGATCTATTACCTAAGTAGTTTCACGGTAATCCAGCCAAAAAAGTTTATGATCACTCCTCCAGGGCTGTGTCCAACACTTGTCGGTTCAGAAATGTTTAATTCCAGAATGTATCAAGTAGCTCACCCTTCAACTAATTCTGTGATTAAACGATTCATAGATATAGTGGGTAGCATTGTAGGGTTGTTGATTTTGTCTATTGTATTTTTACCGATCGCGATCGCCATTAAGCTAGATAGTCCAGGGCCGATATTCTACACTCAAGCTCGTTGTGGGTTACAAGGAAAACCTTTTAAAATCCGTAAATTCCGATCGATGGTAGCTAATGCAGACGCTCTTAAATCAAAAGTAAAGAACGAAGCTAAAGGATTGATATTTAAAAACGAAAACGATCCTCGTGTGACTCGCGTCGGAAATTTCCTCAGAAAAACTAGTTTGGATGAATTGCCGCAATTCTGGAACGTTTTCAAAGGAGAAATGAGCTTAGTTGGTACTCGTCCACCAACCCTGGATGAAGTTGCTCAATACAAAGAACATCACTGGCGCAGACTAGATGTTAAGCCTGGTATTACTGGATTATGGCAAGTTAGCGGTCGTTCTTCCGTTAAAGATTTTGAAGAAGTCGTAACTTTGGACTTGAATTATCAAAAAAATTGGCATCATCTTTACGACCTTTACTTAATTTTGAAAACTATAGAAGTAGTAGTGTTGAGGAAAGGTGCTTACTAACACAAAATCAGCCAACAGAAAGGACTCTCTTACCTTTCTTTGGCTCTTTCTTTTGTGCTAATGCAAGCAAATGTTTTCTAGCTCCAACTTAACGAGCAATTGAGATTAACACCTGCTTTTCTGTGATTAACATTATTTGTATTTATCGGAAGCTGACAAGCATATTGCTCAAGAGAATTGTTTGATAATTGTAGGGAATGGTTAAACTCACAATTATCTAATTTAGCTCCCGAAAGATTAACACCTCTGAGGTCGGCTTCAGTTAAATTAGCTTGACTCAAAATTGTCCAATTTAATTGTGCATTGTGCAAGGAAGCTTTAGTAAAATTAGCGCTAGTTAGGTCTGCGCCTATAAAATTTACTCCTTGGAGTTCAGCTTGGGTAAAATTAGTGCCAATTAAATTTGCTCCTTGAAAGTTAGCCCCACTCAACTTTGCTTCGCTTAAATTGACTCCACTTAAGTCTACTCCAGTTAAATCAACTCCGTTGAGATAAGCTCCGGTGAGATTAACATTTTGCAGATCTGCGCCTTCTAAAGAAGCTCCACTTAATCTGGCAGCACTTAAATTTGCCCAGCTAAGAATTGCACCATTAAGATTAGCTCCTCTCAGGTTAATTCCGGTTAAAGAAGCGCCACAAAGATTGGCTTTTGCTAAGTCAGCATTTCTCAAGTTAGCAGCATTAAGATTAGCACCGCTGAGTCGAGATTGAGTTAATTTCGATTTGACTAAAAAAGCACCCTTGAGGTTAGCTTTAGTTAAATCGGCATTTTCCAAACTCCCTTCACTTAATTTAACAAAACTTAAATTTGCCCAATTTAATAATGCGCCATTAAGATTTGATTTAGTGAGAAAAGCTTTACTAAAATCGGCTCCGGTAAGATTTGCTTCTGCTAAATTTACTCCGATTAAAGTTACTCCGCTTAAGTCTACTCCTCGCAGGTCATATCCAGAGAAGTCTCTATGTCCCATATCATAAAGCCTGAGCATAATGTGACGAGCCATGTTCTGCGATTTCCTATTGCTAAATTTTTCCTCTGAGAAGTTAAGGGGACTGGGATTCCTTATAAAACAAACATTTCACAAAATTTTCTGGTTTACTTGTCACCATAAGTACCAGCGTGATAATTTATATTTCCCTGTTGAGCTTCTAATTTAAACAGTCCACTAAAAATATTACTTTGGTTGGCTTGGGAAAAAATTTAAGAAAAAAGATGTTTTGTCAAGCAAATTTAACAATTTATTTATATTTACTACTGATTTTACAAAAATTACCAGTCAAAGGGAAGAGCGAAATAATCGGTGAGAGTAAAGAATTGTTGCTTTTGATCAGTGAAGGGAAGAGGGACTGGGGAGAAGAGGTGGAGGGATGGGCAAGAACATCTAATGTAGGGGTAATTCATGAATTACCCCTACATTAGATGTTCTCTCCCCTGCTCCCCAGTCCGAGAAGAGGTACTTTTAGTCACTTTTGTTAAGTTGAGTAAGGGATATTTTGATTTTTTGACTGTGAATAGGCAGCATTAGAGTTTAGTAGATTTTTCATTTGGTTGAGTTATGTTAGATACTCTCGATCTCGATCGTGCTTTAGATAAAAATACTTATCGCACCCAGATTGAAGCTTTGATGCGGCAGTTGCGATCGCTCCAAAAAGCCTGTTGGGATAAAAAACAACCGATGGTGGTAGTTTTAGAAGGTTGGGCAGCGGCAGGTAAAGGCGGATTAGTGAAAAAAATGGTAGGATACATGGACCCTAGAGGTTTTACAGTCCATCCTACTTGGCCTCCGACCCCGGAAGAACAAAAGTATCCTTTTTTGTGGAGATTTTGGAAACAGTTACCAGCGCGTGGCAGTATCGGGATTTTTTATCATAGCTGGTATATTCATGTACTCGAAGATCGGTTATTTGAGCGGGTGGAAGCAGCGCAAGTGCCGATGGTGATGCAGAGTATTAATGCTTTTGAGCGTCAGTTGGTGGATGATGGAGTGGCGATCGCCAAATTCTGGATTCATCTTAGCCAAAAAGAACTGAAAAAACGCCTGAAAAAATACGCCTCCAACTCCTTAGAATCTTGGCGAGTTCGTCCTGAAGACTGGCAACAAGAGAAAAATTACGATCAATATGTTGCCCTTGCCGAAGAAATGCTGATTCATACTAGCACTGGATCGGCACCTTGGACTTTGGTCGAAGGTGACTGTCAACGCTGGGCAAGAGTCAAAGTTTTAACGCAATTTGTGGCTACAATTACCGAAGCACTCGATCGGCAACACTCTCATCTTCCGCCGCCTTCCCTTCCACCCCAAGAACGCCTGAGTCCCGCCGAACCAAATTTATTGGCACAGGTAGATTTAACTCAAAGTTTGTCTAAGTCAGAATACAAAATCCAACTGAGTCGAGAACAGGTAAAACTCAGACAATTACAATTAAGTATTCATGAACATCAAGTCCCAATTTTAATTATCTTTGAAGGTTGGGATGCCGCCGGAAAAGGTGGGGCTATTAAGCGACTTACAGATATTCTCGACCCTCGCAGTTACAAGGTTAATGCTTTTGCTGCACCCACTGACGAAGAAAAAGCTCATCATTATTTGTGGCGTTTTTGGCGACGCTTACCAATGGCAGGAACAATTGGCATTTTCGATCGCAGTTGGTACGGTCGAGTATTAGTAGAACGAGTCGAAGGTTTTGCTAAAGAAAATGAATGGCGACGCGCCTATCAAGAAATTAACGAGTTTGAAGCCCAGTTAACCAGTGATGGCTATGTTTTGGTGAAATTTTGGTTACATATTAGCCAAGAAGAACAAATGAGACGGTTTGAGGAACGGCAGAACGATCCATTTAAAGAGTATAAACTGACTGAGGAAGATTGGCGCAATCGGGAGAAATGGCCGTTCTATGAAGTAGCAGTAAATCAAACTATTCAACGCACTAGCACTCCTACGGCCCCTTGGACTTTAATTCCTGCTAATGACAAGTACTTTGCCCGTGTTAAAGTAATTCAGACTGTTAGTGGGGCGATCGTCCGCGAACTAAAACGTAGATAATTGTCTTTGGTCATTTGTGATTGGTCATTTGTCATTGGTCATTGGTGTTTGGTTATTAGTTATTAACCCAACTTTTTCCTTATTTTAAACCCCTACAAATGACGAATGACCAATGAATAATGCCTAAAACTATATTCGTGAGGTAGTGTTTTTATGTTGTTTCTCACATTAACTCAATTAATATTTTTAACGTTAATAGTTTGGTTAGTTTGGCGAGTAGTTTTTCGACCTGGTAAAGAGGGCGATGCTAGCGGTGGCAGTGCTGGTGGTGGGAAGTATAGACCAAGAGATTATTTAGCTTGGTTGGGGGCGCTAATTGTTTTACTGGCAGTAATCCTGGCATTATTAACCCCGAATAATGGTGCAGTAGTCCAGGTTTGGAGTATTTTATCTTTACCTCTAAAACCACTAGGATTATCTATTTTATTGCTGTTGTTTGGATTGATGGGGATTAAAAAAGGAGGAATTCCCAAAGATGCAGAAAGATATGTACAAATTGCTACCGCACTTTTGCTGGTTTTTAGTATTCCGATTATTGCTTTTTTGCTGGTGCAATTAATTGAATCTGATTCGATTTTGGCTTTACAAGCAGCGGCGCATCGCCAAGATAAAGTTGATGCTATTGTATTGCTAGGACAGGCAACAACTCAACAACCTTTTTTGGAAGCAAACCAAATTCACTTGACGGATGCGGGCGATCGCATTTTGCAAGCCGCTAGAGAATACGATCAACAATTAAGATTAGGCAACGATGCGTTTATAATTGTAAGTGCAGGCCCTAGACCAGGACAAAGATTAAACCCCAATCAACCTAACCCTGCTGAAGCTTTTACTATTGCCAGAATCCTCAGAAGTTTAGGTATTCCCCAATCAGCTATTTTTATTGAACCAACAGGCATAGATATTCGCACTAGTGCCGAAGCAATTAAACGAAAATATGTGGATCAAGGTATTATTAGTAAACGAGTTATTCTCGTTGCTTCCGCTTTAAATATGCAACGCGCTAGACAAACATTTGCTCAATTAGGAATTTCCACTATTCCTAGTCCAGCTACTTTTTATACATTTCAAGCGGGCGGAGTTCCCAGAGTTATTTTTGCCACTAGCCAAAAAGATAGATGCGATACTATTAGTGTGACTTTCCGTAATGCGCGGGAAGTACAATTTTCTGATTTTATGCCTAATGTAGATTCTTTATTGTTGAGTACTCGCGTAATTAATGAGTTTTGGTCTTCAGTTTATTACTTTTTACGCGGTTGGTTATCTACTGGTGTAGATCCGGTTCCGCTACCCCAGAATATAAGATGCTAAAAGTTGGGAAGTTTCTACATCTGTAGAGACGTTTCATGAAACGTCTCTACTACAGTAAAGGATGTTCCTTTGTAGCATAAACAAATCCAAAGGATATAACATATAAATATGGCTCATTCTCGATTAAGAAAACTTGGTACTTATCTCCGTCCCTACTGGAGAAAAGTTGGGTTAGGCATTTTAGCATTGTTTTTTGTCAACAGCTTAGGGGTATATATTCCTCTGCTAATTCGGCGCATCATTGACGAACTTAGTGTTACTTTTAGCTTTAATCAAGTTGTCCGTTATGTGGTGGTGCTTTTTATTTTGGCATCTATCATGTGGGTGATTCGTGTAGCATCGCGAATGTTAATTTTTGGGATTGGGCGACAGGTAGAGTTTGACTTAAAGCAAAAGATTTTTCAACATCTGCTAACTTTAGAACCATCTTATTTTCATAACAATACAGCCGGAGATATTATTAACCGTGCGACTAGTGATGTGGATAATATTCGACGGTTGTTAGGTTTTGCTGTATTGAGTTTGGCAAATACTTTTTTTGCTTATGGGTTAACTTTGCCAGTGATGTTAGCAATTAGCCCTATTATCAGTTTATCAGCGATCGCAGTTTATCCCTTCATGTTACTAACTGTTCAATTGTTTAGTGACAAATTGCGTAATGAACAATTGCAAGTGCAAGAAAAATTATCTAACCTGAGTGAGTTAATTCAGGAAGATATGAGTGGGATTTCTTTAATTAAGATTTACGCCCAAGAGGAGAATGAAAAACGCGCTTTTACAGGGTTAAATAATGAACTACTAGAAGCAAATTTGCAACTAGCTAAAACTAGAACTACTCTGTTTCCTTTAGTTGAGGGAATGGCTTATATTAGTTTGCTGGTGTTATTGTGGGTGGGAGTAGGCGCGATCGCATCTGGTACAATTAGTATTGGGGATTTTGTCGCTTTAATTCTTTATGTCGAACGCTTAGTTTTTCCCACAACATTGCTAGGTTTTACGATTACAGCTTATCAACGAGGAGAAGTAAGTATCGATCGCATAGAAGCAATTCTAACTGTAGAAGCAAAAGTCAAAGACCGAGAAAATTCTGTACCATTACCCCTAGAAAAAGTTAGAGGTAAATTAGTAGCAAAAAACCTTAACTTTACCTATCCCGGCGCTAAAATTCCGGCTTTAAGTAATATCAATTTTACCATTGAACCGGGAGAAACTGTAGCGATTGTTGGGCCAATAGGTTCAGGTAAATCAACATTAGCTAATGCAATTCCCCGCTTATTAGATATTGCCAAAGGAAACTTGTTTTTGGATGGGTATGATATAACTTATTTGCGGTTGCAAGACTTACGAAATGCGATCGCTTACGTTCCCCAAGAAAGTTTTCTCTTCAGTACAACCATTAAAAATAACATTCGCTACGGCGATCCAGTAATTGAACATCCTTATGTAGAAAACGCAGCAAAACAAGCACAAATTCACGAAGAAATTACCACATTTCCCCAAAATTATGAAACCATAGTTGGCGAAAGAGGAATTACACTTTCTGGCGGACAAAGACAGCGTTCCGCATTAGCCAGAGCATTATTAGTGGATGCACCAGTGCTAATATTAGATGATGCTTTAGCGAGCGTAGATAATCAAACTGCAACCGCAATTTTGGAAAATTTATCTTCGGGAACTGAACGTAAAACCGTAGTTTTTATTTCTCACCAAATGTCTGCTGCTGCTAGTTGCGATCGAATTTTCGTCATGGATAAAGGCGAAATTGTCCAAGTAGGAACTCACAAGGAATTAGTAGAAAAACCCGGATTATATCAATCACTTTGGAATCAGCAAAAATTAGAAGAATTGCTGAAGTAATAGGTAGGAAGTAATGCCAAGTTACTATAATTATTTCCTTACCGAAACTTCCAATGGGTATCTTCTAGCCAGCTTTTTCCATTTTTCTGCTTCTGATTGTAAAACCTCAAACAGTGAAAACACATAACAAGCAATAAAACTCATAATCACCAGTTCACCGCCATCTTCTAAGAGGATTAATACAGGATCTAACTCAGGAGAACTAGTTATCATGTGAACTAAATCTAGTATGACTCCGCAGAAAGCAAGAGCAAACATCATGATAATTAAATCTTTTGATACTCTTCGGGAAGTGTAATCACTAAATCGATAAGTAATAGTAATTAATGCTAAGAAAAATAAAACAACTACACCAATTACCACCAGTTCCCCAAAATCTTGTCCCCGCAGATTGAACATTCCAGGAATAGCCAATTGATTAGTGATAATAGTACCTAATCGTTCGTGAATTTCCCCCGCATCATCAAGCAAAAGATAAAAGAATAATAATGACCAACTTCCATATAAAAGTAACCCCGTTCTGAAAGCTAAAATTAGCAATAACATAGCAATCCAATACTCTTTTATATACTGGAATATTTCCGAAAATCCCCTATCTGTTTCCAAGGAGAAAGCATAATTTTTAGTTAATCCTGTGTAGGAATAAATCAAATGAAGCAACATAAAAGCAACATCAGTCAATAAAAATAAGTAAAACAGTCTCATTGACTGATTGCTAAAATTGAATATCCCGGAAAAGTTAAATCTTTTTAGTCCCATAATGTTTCTCACCTCAATAAAATTTAAGCGCATCAAACTATCAGTAGGGTGTTTATAGCCTACGGCATTTAAGAAAAGCGCCGCGTCATGCGCCATTCCTAAAGATGAGTTAACTGCAATTTATTTATTTTTTAATCTAAACTTAAACTACTGCTCGATCGCTCTTTCTTATGGATGATTGTTGCAAAGAGAAGCAACATTCCTCAGATCGAGCCTCTGAGCATTAGTGTTTTCACTGAATAATCTCGCTTCTTGACAGTATTTTCCTCTATATTCAAATGTATTTTTTTCATGAAGAGTAAGTGGAAATATTGACCATATTTTATTTTTTTGATGAAGACTCTCTCAAACTGATTGACGAGGCCGATCGGGGTATGACATTTTTTTGATGAGATTCAAATGGATGCGAACAGAAATATCAGCTAGTTGTTTGTCGATTTAATTCATTTTTTAGAAATATAAGGAGATTAAGTATGAATTTCATACGATATGGGCTGTTAGCGGGGACGACTGTGGCAATGCTGCTTTTTACGACTAGACAGAGTGATGCGGCATCGATTTTGCAAAATGCGACTCTGGCAACTCCACCTGCCGGAAGTACTGTAATTGGAGAATGTGCTACTGGGGGACTTTGCCAACCTGGAGACGTGCTAAATCTTACGTATAATCCAGGCACAAGTTCAGTATTTGCCACAAATGACACAGATTACAACTTTACGAAATTCATCTACACTATTCTTCCAGGGCAAGATGCGGTTTGGTCATCGCAGTCTACGTTTGATTTCTTCAACAAGGCAGAAATTTCCAGTGATGGCAAAGTTCTTACCCTGAGTGATGGTTTATTTAGTGTTGGCGCAACGGCTCTTTTCAGCGCCACCTTTTCTGGTAACACTCCAGTGAATGCTGCTGTTACATTTGAAGGTTCTAAGGCTGTTCCCGAACCAAACACAATTGCTGGTTTAGCACTAGTGGGTGCAGCTGGTGCTTATTTCCGTCGTCGTAAACAACAAAATGTTAATTAGTTGATAGCAAATCCGGGTTATCTACCTCCTTTGTTTTCTTCCTCTTTTCTTGGTATTCTAATTCGCTATTGCGAATAATTGCGCTACCGCGTCTTTGGGGTTTAAAAAAGAGGTAATTAACCCGGATTTAAAGAGAATCAAAAAAGTTAGCCCCTGGCAAAGGTAGATTTTGTAATTGAGAATTGATTCTTTGGGCTGTAGATAAGCCAGATTGCAAAGCACTTTCGACCAAATTTCCTCCACACCAATCGCCACAACAAATTAAAGGTAAACTTGTTTGAGCATCCAAAAACATTTCCCCTAAAGGGCGACTAGGAAAAGCATAACGCCAGCGATGAACTTGGAAGAATTCAGGACTGTCTAACCAAGGAATAAAATGTTTAGCTGCACTCGCTAATAATTCTCTAGCGGCGGGTTGTAAATCCTCCGCATCTAAATAAAGTTGAGCAAATTTAGCGCTACTTTGAATCACAAAAACAGGTGCTTCTGAATTTAAGCGTTTACTACTATCCAAACCTATCCAAGCTAAATCATCATTTTGGGAAAAAAGAATTGCTTTCTCAGGTCGATCGACTTGACAAGAACTAGAATAACCAGCCATAACCGTAATACAAGGAGCAAAATCGATCGCTCTCAACTTACCCAAAACCTCTTGAGAAACCAAAGGTTCTAATAACATCAAAGCTTGAGGCGCTGGAATTGCCACTACCACCGCTTTTGCCAATAAACTTTCTGGCAACTCATCATTAATAGCAGCGAAATTCAATTGCCAACAATCTTGATTAATTAAAGAAATTGACTCAACCCTGTGATTTAACCAAACTTCCAACCCAGTAGCCAAAAACTTAGCAACCGCACTCATTCCTTCAGGCGCAACATAACAGTTAGTCGAAATTTGGGAGTCGGGTGAAAGGAAAATTTTATCCGTCCATAATTTTAGGATTTGGCGATCGGATAAAATCTTTACCAAACCCTGCAAAAATTCACCTTTCTCTTCCAAATAGCGCAAACCGTGATCGGCGCGAGTATCATGTAAACGGCGCGTCGCCACCCTTCCGCCCACACCACGCGACTTTTCCACCACTACCACCCGATAGCCAGCCTGACGTAATTGCTGCCCCACAGTCAAGCCAGCCACACCAGCACCAATTATTGCCACATCAAACATGACTTAGTGAACTCCGCATTCAAAGGGATAAGTAGGTAGATATAAATAAAGTAAAATTAAGGCGGGCAGGATGCCCACCCCACAAGATTTACAGCTTTCTTGTGGGGTGGGCATCCTGCCCGCCCCATCCATAAATAACTATTATCACTTTATTTATTTACACCTACTTAGAAGTAGATTGACAATTCAACCTCCTGTCAAGCTATTGCTGTGACGGCAGATGAATTGTTCTATTAAGATAAGGTACAGCAACGCATCTCTAGTCTGGGAGGGTTCGATTTTGGATGAGTTGAGATCGGCGCTGGAGTTAGCAACAGAAGAAGAATTGCAACAACTTACCGCAATTCTGTTCTGCCGCAGATTTAATCCTATAGATTATATTCACACGCCTGACCCAATAGAAGTGCAAAGCCAAGACCGAGAAGCTTGGCTGGAAATGATCGAAAATAGATTTCGTTTTTTAGCAGCAGATGGCATAACAGTATTGCGAGGACGTACCCAGCAAGTAACTTACCGCCAAACTTTAATTCAAGTTTGTCGCTATCTCAAAATTCGTTATTCCCATAAACTTTCCACCACAGACTTAGAAGCAGAAATTTTTCTCAATCTGCTAAAACGGGCTTGGAAAGAATTACCTGCTGGCGATCAAAATGAAATTACTAAGAGAGTACAAATTGGATTATCGGAATCTAAGTTATCGCAACCATTACCCCTTTCAGTACAAAAAGATCCTTTTGGTTGGCTAATTAAAGGTGGTAGTGCTTTGGCGGTAACTTCCATTCTACAACCGATGCTTTTGCAACAAATTGCCCGTCAGTTTGCCATCCATTTTGCTACTTATCAAATGGCGAAGCAAGCTATTGTTCAAGGCGGCGCAGCAGTAGCCACAAAATTCCAAGGTTATATGGCCCTGCAAGCAGCAGAAAAAGGAATGGCAATCACAGCTGCTCGATATTCAGCAGTACGTGGTATATTTTCATTTTTAGGCCCTGCAATGTGGGCTTGGTTTGTTGCCGATGTTGGTTGGCGGTCAATTTCTACCAATTATGCACGGATTATTCCAACCATTTTTGCCTTAGCCCAAATTCGTTTAACTCGTGGGGAATGTTGGGAATTAGCTTAACAAAATGAAGGATGAAAGATGAAGGAAAAATTTTTGCATTGGAAAATTAAAACCTCTCACTTTCATCCCGATCGCAAATTGCAATTTTTGGGAAATATGTTTCAGCTGGGCTTACTTACTTTTCCAGTAATTCCAGCAGTGGGAATGGTGTTACTTTCGTTATCCGCTTTAGCAACTTGGTGGAAAAAATACCGCCAAATTATTAGTCAACCTTTAACTTGGGGTTTGGGAATTCTCACAGTTTTGTTAGTTATAGTATCCAGTTTTGGCTATTACCGGACTGAAGCTTATTTAGGTTTAGGCAATTTAATTCCCCAATTCATCTTTTTTACTGGCATTAGTGCGTTAATTCAAACTCCCGCCCAACTAAGACGAATTAGTTGGATTTTAGTTATTACTTCCGTCCCAGTAGTAATTTTTGGTTTAGTGCAAATATTATTAGGTTGGGGAACAGTTGGTGCAGTGGAAAGTTTTTTGGGTTTAGCGATCGCACCCACCGGAAACCCCCCAGGCAGAATGTCCGCAAACTTCATGTATGCCAACATACTAGCCGCCTATCTCACAATAGTTTTTATTTTAAACTTAGGTCTATTAATCGAAAACTTCCAACAAAAAACTATTTCTCAGTCCCCACCCGTAGACGGGGGGGTTAGGGGGGGTTCCCAGTCCCAATTCCTAATAGTAACACTGTTAGGAAATTCCCTAGCTTTACTACTAACAAATTCCCGCAATGGTTGGGCGATCGCAGTTTTTGCCGCCTTAACCTTTGCCGTATATTTAGGTTGGCGTTGGTTAATATTTATAGTTAGCGGAATTTCAGGAATTATTCTATTATCAGCTTTCTCACCCTCACCAATTCGGGAACCTTTTAGAAAAATTGTTCCCTATTTTATCTGGGGAAGACTGTCTGATGAAATGTTTGGCGATCGACCAATTCCTCTATTACGTTCAACCCAATGGAACTTTGCTTTATCTCTCACCCAACAACGCCCCTTAACAGGTTGGGGATTACGGAATTTTTCACCTCTTTATATTAACAAATATTCCAATTATCCCCTAGAAATTTGGTTAGGACATCCCCATAATTTATTTTTAATGTTAACCGCTGAAATCGGTATTCCTGCCACAATTTTCTTTTGTATTTTAGTGGGTTGGGTAATCTTTCAAGCCTTTTTATTAATTAGAGATTGGTCAGATACTTCAGCAGACAAATTAATATTTTTCAGTCATTTAGTAGCTTTTTTCGGTTGTATTTTGTTTAATACTGCCGATGTCACAATGTTTGATTTACGAGTTAATGCTTTAGGTTGGTTGCTGTTAGCTGGAATTTGGGGAGTTATAAGTACTCATCGAGCCAATATTTAACATATTCGATACTTATGACTTATGATAGTAAATCAAATTACTCTCACAGGTTATCAGAAATAATTAAATCAATTATCTCATTTTTAAACTTTCGGTAAATCCGAAAGTCACTATCCAAAGTTAATACCGAACTGCCTTCTATTAACTCCCTCATCCTTACTAAACAAGCATCAGCTAACGACATTGGTACATTCTGATATCTCTTCATTAACTCGCGGATAGTTTCTACTTGATCATCGAGATGAATTGGTATTGTGATTACTCCAGCCTCCAGCATCGACATAATGGCATCTTGTCCGCCGTAAGTTCGCCGTAATAAAAAACACGCTTCAGAAATTACGGCTTCACAAGTAAATAAAGGTATTGCTAGATTTTTCCAAACTTCTCTCGTCCAATGATGGAAATTATCTCCTTTATCAAGAAAAGCTACTAAGGGACTTGTATCTATAATTACTTTGGACTTCATTCTTTACCAAATCCCTCTAAATAAGCTTTATTAGTAGAAAGGTCGCCTAATCCACTATCAATACATCCCGCCCATTGTTGAGCAACTTCATAAGCAGAAATAGGTTGTATTTCTTTCGCATTATTTTGGGATTTATATTGCAGAAATTGAATAAAATCAATGACTTCTTGCTGTTGATTACTGGATAATTTTTTAAATTCATCGATCATTAATTGTTCGTTATTAATGGCTTGTGTCATATTTCACCTGTGGAAACATCTAATGTTTTAGCTTAAACAATAGTGATGTGGCTCAATTTTACCAAAACTTCATCTTTCCTTTCTTTGCCGATCGAATGAAGCCTGAAATACAGTCCAAAGTTCTATGGTTAGTCTTGCTGGATAACTTTAAGCTGTAAGTATCGCTAAAATAGTCGATAAACTTTCACAACTAGTCAGAGGGAAGCAGAGGTGACTAGCAACAGGGAGACAGAAAACCAAAACGAAACCAGCGTTTCCACCAAAGATCGCATAAATTCGAGTTATTACGCCTTATTAGGGCTGCATCCAGCCGCATCCCCCGTAGAAATTAGGCGTGCTTACCGGGAATTAAGCAAACGCTACCATCCCGACACTACAACCTTACCAAAAGCGATCGCCACCAGCAAATTCCAACAACTTAACGAAGCCTACGCCACTCTCAGCAACCCAGAACGCCGACTAACCTACGACTACCAAATAGGTTACTCCCGCGTCGCCGTAGTTCAGCCAAAGCCAAACCTACACCAACAAGTTACCCAAAAAACCCATTCCTCTTCCGCTTACCTCGACCCCACCGACAGACCCCTCGATGGTGGAGAAATTTTTGCCTTATTTCTACTCCTGTTAACCTTCATTGGCTGTTTAGCCTTAGCCTTCTTCGTTGCCTTAACTCGTGGTGAAGCAGCATTACAACCAATAGTCAAAGAAAATCAGACCATACTCAAACAAGTAACCACCACTCCAGTAAGTTCATTCCCTGTTCACACTGCGCCACCGCTGGGCTAATAAGCGTAAAAATAATAAGTGAAGGTTAACTATTCCTCACCTTTAACTTATTAAACTATGACGATTCCTCCTCCAGAAACCCCGTTGTATAACCATCCCCTACCAGAAATTGAACAATGGTTAAAAGCCCAAGGATGTCAACAAGATGAAACAGAACTCCATTGTTGGCGAGTCGAAAAACCCGCCTGGAAAGCTGAATTGTGGTTAGATATCGACCAAATAACAGTTCGTTATCTCAACGCTGGGGAAAATGGTCAGGATATTCAACGATCGTTCAAATATTCCCTGAGTCGCCGCGACATTCAAGAAGCAGTTTTCTCAGGCCCTTAAAACGATTTTAGATTGGCGATTTTAGATTTTAGATTTGTGATTGATGAAACAGGTGTTTTAATCTCAAATTAGATTAATCAATCCGAAATTCCCAATCAGAAAATCTAAAAATCTAAAATCCAAAATCTAAAATCTAAAATAGTTAGACTTTTCCAAAACGTCGATCGCGCCGCTGATAAGCAGACAAAGCTTGATGAAACTCTTTCCGGTCAAAATCAGGCCAAAGAGTTTGAGTAATATAAATTTCTGCATAAGCCATTTGCCACAGCAGAAAATTACTAATTCGCATCTCGCCACTAGTCCGAATTAATAAATCGGGATCGCAAATCCCCGCCGTGTAAAGATGACTTTCAAACAAAGAATCATCAATTTGTTCTGGGTTTAGAGTACCTTGTTGCACTTGATTAGCGATCGCCCGACAAGCCTGTAAAATCTCCTCCCTGCCCCCGTAATTCGTCGCCACCGTAAACTTAATTCCTTGATTTTCTTTGGTTTGGGCCATCGATCGCTCAATTTCAGCTTGCAGCGACGAAGGCAAAGAATTCAAATTCCCCACAAAGCGAATTTGCACATTCTCCTCCATCATTTCCCGCAATTCTTGACGCAAAACCCGCTCAAACAAAGTCATCAAAAAATCAACTTCCTCTAAAGGTCGCCCCCAATTCTCCGTCGAAAACGCATAAGCAGTTAACGCCTCAATCCCCCAATCCTTACAGCAACGTAACAAATCCTTCAGCGCATCAACCCCGCGCCTATGTCCCATAATTCGCGGTAAACCTTGTTGCTTCGCCCAGCGACCATTGCCATCCATAATCACCGCTACGTGCCTGGGCAATCTCTCTGGCTCCAAATCATCCGGCAGATATTTTAAGACAGTTTGCTTGAGAGTCATATAAACATTAAAAATTTGAATTCGTTAGTTTTTCAATGTCAGGAACAATTTCAATTCAGTTAATCTCTACCATTTAAGAAGCATAATGTCCGAATCATCACATCGTTACTTTAAATAGCTTGCGCCTATTTGTCCTCACTGACAAGTCATTTCTTATCCCGCGAAGATGACCGCGAACCGAACAAACGCCCAAGCCAACCGAACAAACGCCCAAAAACCGCCTGTCCACCGGAACCAATTTGCCGACCTAAAGTACGTATAGGAGCCACAGCCCTCTCATCACTAGAAGGAGAAAAGCGCAATTCCAGAAGTTCCTTTAGTTTACTGCTGGTTAAAGGTCGATTCAGTACACCCCTTTCGGCTAAAGAAATTGACCCCGTTTCTTCAGATACAACAATACACAAGCAATTTTCGACTCGCTCTGTAATTCCCATCGCCGCCCGGTGGCGCGTCCCCAACTGGCGAGATGCAGTGCGCTCCGAAAGAGGTAAAATCACTCCCGCAGCCACAATTCGCGAACCAGCAATCAACACCGCTCCATCATGTAATAAAGTTGAAGTCTGGAAAATCGTCTGTAACAGTTCCTTAGACACTTCCGCATTCAGTTTCACTCCCGGCACCGAAAAATCCTGCTCATCAATTGGACTACTTGTTTCCATTATGATTAAAGCACCGATCCGGTTTTGAGAGAGTTCTTTTACCGCATCTACAATTTCATCAGTTACGCTGTCCTGCTTCGGCATAACTCGACCTGGGTGATGAAACAATTGCATAATTTCTCCCCGACCAAGCTGTTCCAAAAATCTGCGAAACTCTGACTGGAAGATCACAGCCATCGCCACAGCCGAGCCAACAACCAATTTATCCAGAACAAAACTCAAGAGAAACAGGTCTAGGCTTTTGCTCAAAACACTAGCCAACATCAAGATAATAAATCCCCTGACCACCCAAAGGGTGCGTCGCTCACCAATGATGACCAGCACCATATAGGTGAGAGCCAGAACCAACCCCACATCAACTAAACGTAGAACCCAACTAGGGTCGGTCAGCCATTTACGTAGCGCATCTCCCATCAGTTCTGGAATAAATTACTCTACAACTCCCCTCGCTCCTACCATATCAGTTAAGCTGAACCAGAGTTTAGCCAAAAAGAATGTAATTTCATCATAATTTCAATTATTACCAGTGGTATCAAAGCTTTACAAATTGCCAGGTTTTTCATTTAATTTAATTTAATTTAATTTTAATTTTTTTTTTGACTGAAATCGCTAAAAAAACTTTTTCATCCTTGAAACAAATATTACTTTTTGCAGACCAAAAACTATTTAATTCAAGACTCAATATTTTAGAAGGCAGAAAGCAGAGGCAAAGTTTTGAGAGAGGGAGTTTTAAGTTATCTCCCTGCTCCCCTACTTCTCTACTTAGATTAGCCGCTCTGGGAGGCGATCGCATCTGATCAAATCCTGATAAGTCTCGCGCCGGATAATTACATTCGCTTCCCCATCTTTAACTAAAACCGCTGCTGGACGAGGCACTCGGTTATAGTTAGAAGCCATGCTGTAATTGTAAGCGCCTGTACTGGGGACTACCAAAATATCTCCCGGTTGAGTTGGAGGCAAAGAAATATCTTTAATCAAGACATCCCCCGACTCGCAGTGTTTACCAGCAACAGTTACCGTTTCCGTTAAAGGCGCAGACATCCGATTGGCGACAACGGCTCGGTAAACTGATTGATAAGTAATAGGACGAGGATTATCCGACATTCCCCCATCTACAGAAATATAAGTGCGAATTTCGGGCACTTCTTTCCGACTCCCGATCGTGTAAGCTGTCACACAAGCCGATCCAATTAAAGAGCGTCCAGGCTCACACATTAATTTTGGCAGAGGTACTTGTTGAGCTTGACAAGCAGCCGTTACCGCTTCACAAACAACCTTCGACCATTCGGCAATACTTGGGGGATCGTCAGCTTCAGTGTAGCGAATGCCTAAACCACCACCAATATTTAAATGAGTTACTGGCAAACCATAATCGGCTGCTTTTTTCAGCCACTCTACCATTACTCCTGGTAAATCGTGATGAGGCTGGAGTTCAAAGATTTGTGAACCAATGTGAGCGTGTAGTCCTATACATTTAAGGTTAGGATTTTTGCTAACAAAGCTAAATACTCGATCTATTTGATGAGGATCGAAGCCAAATTTACTATCTAAGTGACCAGTGCGGATATATTCGTGAGTATGACATTCAATCCCTGGAGTTAGCCGCAGCATAATTGATACTGGCAATTTAGCTAAACCAGCTAAAGTTTCCAATTCTAGCCAATTATCGACGATAATCGTGCATTGGGAATCGATCGCTAACTGTAATTCCTGAACCGACTTATTATTACCGTGAAAATAGAGTTTTTCAGGAGCTACACCAGCCTGAAGAGCAGTGTAAAGTTCGCCTCCAGATACTACTTCTACAGCTAAACCTTCACTGTGGACGATCGCACAAACCGCCAAACAATTCCAAGCCTTAGAAGCATAAACTACCTGAGATTCCCCCGGATAGTAACTTTTAAAACTATCACGATATTGGCGACAAGCAGTTCGCACAGTTTCTTCATCCAATATATATAGTGGCGAACCGAACTGCGCCACCAAAGAAGTAACATCACAGCCACCAATTTCCAAACAGCCACTACTATTAACCTTAGCTGTCAAAGGTAAAAGTTCCTGATTTGGCGAAGCAGTAGCACTCCTGGAATCAGACAAATACTGAGAACCAGAATTGCGAACCTCAGCCGGGTGAGTTGATACCATAATGTGAGAGCGATCCTCAAAAATTCAAAATAACAAGCTTAAGTGCTTCACTTTAACCAGTTTACATTCGCGCCTTGACACAAACATTAATTATTCAACCTTTAACAATAGATTTGTTACCAGCAGTAGTCGAACTAGACCAAAAATGCTTTGCTGGACTCTGGACTCTAGAAGGCTACCAAAGAGAGTTAGAAAGCCCTAATAGTGACGTTTTGTTAATTTTGGCGCGAGGGAGCGGGGGGGCAGAGGGGCAGAGGGGCAGAGGGGCAGAGGAGCAGAGGAGCAGAGGGGCAGAGGAGCAGGGGAGCAGGGGAGCAGAAGATAAAAATTCCCCTTGTCCCCTTGTCCCCAGTCCCCAGTCCCCAGTCCCCAGTCCCCGACTCTTGGCAATGGGCTGTCAGTGGGCTATTTTAGATGAGGCACACATTACGATCGTGGCTGTCTCTCCTGAGTACCAACATCAAGGTTTAGGTCAGGCGATGCTCCTAGCTTTGTTGTCTAGAGCCAGACAACGAGGATTAGAACGAGCCACCTTAGAAGTAAAAGCGTCCAATCAGCCAGCCATTTCTCTTTACGAAAAGTTTGGCTTCAAATTGGCTGGAAGACGACGCGGATACTATCAAGATACGGGTGAAGATGCTTTGATTCTTTGGCTAAATGGCTTGCAATATCCCGAATTTACTCGGACTTTAGCCCAGTGGGAACAGCAAATTTTTTTGCGTCTTGCCACTTATGGTTGGGAATTACAGATGAGAGAAATTGCTAATTAACAGTGAAAAAATTAAAAGTTAGTAAAGGGAAGAATTTAGATGTTTTAGATACATAAATGGCGATCGCCAAGGGAAAACCGCCAATTTTTTATCAATAAATGTACCAGTCTCAAGGGGTGTTTATTCAAGAAGAATGTCAGCCCTCCAGAATCCCTATGCTAGAATCAACCTACCGGGACTCAGCAGGTGATGGAAAGCTGCCATGTTTGAACGCTTTACAGAAAAAGCAATTAAAGTGATCATGCTGGCCCAGGAAGAAGCACGTCGCCTGGGACACAACTTTGTAGGTACAGAACAGATCCTATTAGGTCTGATTGGTGAGGGGACAGGTGTCGCCGCCAAGGTACTCAAATCGATGGGCGTTAATCTCAAAGACGCTCGCATTGAAGTAGAGAAAATTATCGGTAGGGGTTCTGGTTTTGTTGCTGTAGAAATACCTTTTACCCCCAGAGCTAAGCGCGTTCTGGAGTTATCCCTAGAAGAAGCTCGTCAACTAGGGCATAACTACATTGGCACTGAGCATCTCCTTTTAGGTCTGATCCGGGAAGGGGAGGGGGTTGCAGCAAGAGTTCTGGAAAATCTAGGTGTCGATTTATCGAAAGTTCGCACCCAAGTCATTCGGATGTTGGGTGAAAATACCGAAGTTACCCCAGGTGTCAGTCAAGGTCGGACGAAGACTCCAACTTTGGATGAATTTGGCTCGAATCTAACTCAGATGGCTGGGGAAGGTAAACTCGATCCGGTGGTGGGTCGCCAACGGGAAATTGAGCGGGTAATTCAAATTCTGGGTCGGCGGACTAAGAATAATCCTGTATTAATTGGGGAACCTGGTGTTGGTAAAACAGCGATCGCAGAAGGTCTAGCCCAACGCATTGCTAATTCTGATGTGCCAGATATTCTCGAAGATAAGCGGGTGGTGACTCTCGATATTGGTTTGCTGGTTGCAGGGACAAAATATCGGGGTGAGTTTGAGGAACGCTTGAAGAAGATTATGGATGAAATTCGATCGGCTGGAAATGTAATTCTGGTGATCGATGAGGTTCATACTCTGATCGGAGCGGGTGCGGCTGAGGGTGCGATCGATGCTGCTAATATTCTGAAGCCTGCTTTAGCACGGGGCGAACTCCAGTGCATCGGCGCGACAACTTTAGATGAGTATCGCAAACATATTGAAAGAGATGCGGCTCTAGAAAGACGCTTCCAACCAGTAATGGTGGGCGAGCCTTCTGTAGAGGAGACGATTGAGATTCTCTACGGTTTGCGCGAACGCTACGAGCAACACCATAAGCTGAAGATTTCTGATGAGGCGATTATTGCAGCTGCGAAGTTATCCGATCGCTATATCTCGGATCGGTTCTTGCCAGATAAGGCGATCGATTTGGTTGATGAAGCAGGTTCTAGAGTACGTTTGATTAACTCGCAATTGCCACCAGCAGCGAAAGAGTTGGATAAGGAACTGCGTCAAGTTCTTAAGGAAAAAGATGATGCTGTGAGATCCCAAGATTTCGATCGGGCGGGTGAGTTGCGCGATCGAGAAATGGAAATTAAGAGCCAGATTCGATCGATTTCCCAAAATAAAAAAACTACCGAGACTTCCTCCGACAAGGATTTACAACCAGTTGTCACCGAAGAAGACATTGCTCAAATTGTCGCTTCTTGGACTGGTGTACCAGTGAATAAACTCACTGAGTCTGAGTCGGAAAAGTTACTACACATGGAAGACACCCTGCACCAGCGTTTGATTGGTCAGGAAGAAGCAGTTACAGCTGTTTCACGGGCGATCCGTCGGGCTAGAGTTGGGTTGAAGAATCCAAATCGTCCGATCGCCAGCTTTGTCTTCTCTGGCCCAACCGGGGTAGGTAAAACAGAGTTAGCTAAGGCTCTAGCATCCTATTTCTTTGGTTCGGAAGAAGCAATGATCCGCTTGGATATGTCGGAATACATGGAACGGCACACGGTTTCTAAGTTGATTGGTTCTCCTCCGGGTTATGTTGGTTACAACGAAGGCGGACAATTAACGGAAGCAGTACGTCGTCGTCCTTATACTGTGGTACTTTTCGACGAAATCGAAAAAGCCCACCCCGATGTTTTCAATATGCTGCTGCAAATCTTGGAAGATGGTCGTTTGACTGATGCCAAGGGTCGGACGGTAGATTTCAAGAACACTTTATTGATCATGACCTCCAACATCGGTTCTAAGGTAATTGAAAAAGGCGGCGGTTCTTTGGGCTTTGAATTCTCCTCTGACCAAAACGAGGCGCAGTACAACCGGATTCGTTCTTTGGTTAATGAGGAGTTGAAGCAATATTTCCGTCCAGAATTCCTCAACCGTTTGGATGAAATTATTGTCTTCCGGCAACTTTCCAAGGATGAAGTTAAGGAAATTGCCGATATCATGCTCAAGGAGGTTTTCGGTCGGTTGTTGGAACAAGAGATTACTTTAGAGGTAACGGAAGCTTTCAAGGACCGCTTGGTACAAGAAGGTTACAACCCGAGCTATGGTGCAAGACCTTTACGCCGTGCAATTATGCGGTTGTTAGAGGATAGTTTGGCTGAGGAAATTCTTTCTGGTCGCATTCAAACGGGAGATACTGTAGTTGTGGATGTGGACGACCAAGGTCAAGTAAAAGTACGTCAAGGGGAGAGGCGAGAGTTGCTACCCCAAGCGGCTGAATAAGTTGTAGGGGCAATTCATGAATTGCTCCTAGAATTCAATTTTTCAGACTGCAAGGTTTTGGAAAACGGTAGGGTTAATTTCTACCGTTTTTCTGTTGATTACTGCAAGCTAGATTCCCGATTTCTTGAAGAGGTCGGGGATCTAATCAGGATTAATAATCAAAAAATCTAGTCAATCTATAAATCCTGTAAGTCACGATCATGAAATATAATGTAATTTCGCAATTAGTTTATACAATCAATCAACCGAGCACTTTTATTTTTAATTTGCAGGTTGTCAGAAATGATTTCCAAAAGATTATTGCTGAAGAATTACGGGTCGATCCGCAATTACCATTTGATGAATTGATTGTTGATGAGAATAGAAATCGCTATGTTCGCTTAGTTGCACCTGTAGGTAATTTGGCGGTAAACTACCAAGCAACTGTGGATTTGTCGCATTTTTTCACAGATGGTAAAGATACGGCGGAGGTACCGCCATCCCAATTACCAATGGAGACTTTTAAATATCTTTATCCTAGTCGTTATTGTCAATCAGATATGTTGTTTGGTTTGGTGCAGAGTGAGTTTAATAATTTAGAACCTGGTTATCAGAGAGTAGCAGCGATTTGTGATTGGATTTATGAGAAGGTGACGTATCTTTCTGGAAGTAGTGATTCGCAAACTTCTGCTTATGAAACGGCGATGCAAAGGGCGGGTGTTTGTCGAGATTTTGCTCATTTGGGTGTGGGTTTTTGTCGGGCTTTAAATATACCAGCGCGGTTTGTAAGTGTGTATGCTTACAAGTTAGAACCGCAAGATTTTCATGCGGTTTTTGAGGCTTATTTGGGCGATCGCTGGTATTTGTTTGATGCGACAAAATTAGCACCAAAAGAGGGTTTTATTCGCGTTGGTACGGGTAGAGATGCGGCTGATGTTTCTGTAGCAACTATTTTTGGTTCGGTAAAGTTGGAAGAAATGAAGATTTCTGTAGACCAAGTAAGGCAAGAAAAGGAGGCTGATAATATGGGTGAGGCGATCGCGATCGCCTAGCGTGCCAAGATTGCATATCGCGTAGCTTGTGCATAACAGGTATTTCAGGGCACCTGATGAGAGCCTTCCGACGATTTTAAATAGATGAAAACGGGCTACCAACTCAAGCCCGGACAAATTAACTGAAATATCTGTTCCCTGTTCCCCGTTTCCTTCCCACAATAGATCGATGGCTAACAAAAACTAACAAGCGCAGCTGTTAGCCTGAACTAACTCGCGAGACTCTTGCTTAACATAACCAGCCATAGCTGCTAATTGTAACTTCAGAAAAGCATTGAAGTCTTCTGACTCATACTTTTGGCTTAAAAGTTGTCGCAGTACGTTTTCAGCTTCTATAGTTAAATACCCAGTGTTTAAAGCCTGTTGTACCACATCACGGATTAAAACCATAGCACCTCCTCAAAAAAGAACTAATAAGCCCATGTTCAAGTATACTTAAAATTTGCTTATAACTATGACTCCATAACTCCTTGTGATGTTTCCGGCAACTAAATTGTGATAGATTCATAGTTCTAATATTTCGTGCATCTTCTAAGTGAAAGATCACTTCTTAGGCTTCATTGAATTCTATGTAGTGCCATAGTTTATCCAATTTCATCTGTCTTTAGCATGAAACTAGAGAAAGATTGCTTCAGTGAGTAAGATGGCTCTATATCTTCATGAGAAAACTAGTTTCGTTTCCGTATCAGAAATAACAATTTATGCAGTATAAAGACCAAGAATTAAAAGATTCTCCTACTGAGTCACCTTCGCAAAGCGTCGGGGTAGCAAAAGTCTGGCGACAAATCAAGGAAAATCTGCTCATTCTAAGCATAGCCTTGGGGTTAGCGTTGTTAATTCGCACCTTTATAGCGGAACCGCGCTTTATTCCCTCGGATTCTATGGTACCGACTTTGCAGTTAGGCGATCGCTTAGTAGTCGAAAAAATCTCCTATCGCTTCCACCCACCAGAAATGGGCGATATCGTAGTTTTTGAACCACCCACCCAATTACAAATTCAAGGTTATGCTAAAGACCAAGCATTTATTAAACGAGTAATTGGCGAATCTGGGCAAATTGTCAGCGTCGCTAATGGCAAAGTTTATATTAATAACAAACCATTAAAAGAAGATTATATTGCCGAATCACCTGATTATCGTTGGGGGCCACAACAAGTCCCAGAAAACCAAGTATTTGTCATGGGAGATAACCGCAATAATAGTAATGATTCCCATATTTGGGGCTTTTTACCAACGAAAAATATTATTGGTCGTGCTTTGTTTCGCTTTTGGCCTTTCGATCGCATTGGATTTGTGACTAAAAAATAATTTTTGTCATTGCTTATTTGTCATAAGTCATTTGTTAACCTGTTGACGAATGACCAATGACTAATGACCTAAAAGCACAAATGGTGCATCAATTGACCAATTACTTCACCGGGTAAAGATAAGCGATTTTGGAAATCTGCTAAATTGCGATAAAACCCAGCAGATTCCCGATTGGCGACAATTCGATCGGCTAACGAACTATCAATACCGGGGATTTTACTTAACATTTCCCCAGTAGCAGTATTAGGATTAATTAGTTTGGGTGAGTAAATGCTTTCCACATCGTAATAACAAAATTGCAGAATTGGTGCTAAAGGTTGTAATCTTTGGACTGACCAACTTAAAGCAGCAGCAATATCTTCCAAACAATGAAACTGGACTCCATTGCGGCTTAGTTCCACAAGCGATCGCGCCTGATGAATCGACAACCCCGGTAATCTCAACCAATCATCAACAGTCGCTTGATTCACATCAATTCTAATGCCCAAACTTGCTGCTAAAACAACTTCTTCGAGTGACCCAAATCGATAATAGGGGTCTTTTAATAAACGATTGCGAATAAACATTGGTGGTAAATTTAAATCCTTACACTCACGATTTACAGAACTCAACCAATTTTCTAAAGTCTTCTGTCCCTTACTAAAATTGATTTTAGGTTTTGGAGTTGAGATTTTAGATTAGCGATCGAGGATTTGCCAGAAAAGTTATGATTGCTAAGTTTTGAATTTTGAATTAATAACTCAAAACTCAATAGGGGCAATTCATGAATTGCCCCGACAACTTAACAATTAAGTAATTGGCGGCGTTTTTGTTCAAATTCGTAATCAGAAATTAGACCCTCTTGACGGAGACTTTCCAATTGGCGCAAAGCATCGGCGAGGGCTTTGACATTTTGTGGATCAACAGTAGATTTGAAAGAGACAGCTGTCTCGGCATTAAAATTGCGATCGAACTCTTCTGAGTCTTGGACTAAATACCAAAAACCTTCGATCGCACTTGCCACACGCGGTATTGGAGTCCAGGATAGCAACAAATAACAAACACCCCATAGCGGCTGTCCCAAATAAAACTTATGCAGTCCCGCAACTGGAACTAAAGTTCCACTAAATGCCAGCATTGCCGCTACCCTTCGATTTTTCGGCTTAGTTAACATAATATTGCGTCAACCCTCAAAGAGTAAAAAATTGTAGTTAACCCCTTAATTTAGCGTCGTTTTGCCAAACTTAGCCACAACAGTAACTAAGTATTTTGTCACCTCAACAAAACTCATCTGTATCTATGATATAGATTTCTCCAACCATCAAAGCCACAACTGTTCGGGATTTCCCACTTGCTAATTACAAATTACCCGACAATTGATGGCTAGGAGAATGCGATCGGCTAGCATTACAGATAAATAGCCCAGAATATCATTTGAAGAAGCAATCCTGCCTGGACTAAAATAAGAACACAACTAATACAAGACCTACTGAATTAAAAAGTTCAGATTAATTAAAACAAAATGGGATTTTTTGACTCTGAGATCGTTCAACAGGAACTAAAACAACTATCCGAAGAATATCAATCCCTGATTCAAATCGGAGGAAACTACGGGAAATTCGATCGCGAGGGCAAAAAGCTATTCATAGAACAATGGGAATCGCTCATGGAGCGCTACCGTATATTTATGAAACGCTTTGAACTATCTGAGGATTTCATGGCTCAAATGACCATCCAGCAACTAAAAACCCAGCTAAATCAATTTGGGATCACACCTCAGCAAATGTTCGACCAAATGCACCTCACCCTAGAACGGATGAAATCCGAATTAGACAAACAGCCCTAACCAATTTTGTCACTTTGGCAATAAAGTTAACTCAATGATTAGCTTAATAGCGAAAAACAGTAAAGGGTAAAAAACTCTTTTCTTCTTTACCCTTTACCCTTTCCCCCTGTCCGCCTCAATTCAACTAAGGACGAGGACGCTTAAATTTAGAAGGTGGGACAAAGTAGTCCACAGGTACACCATCCAAAGCCCGATTCATAAAATTCCGCCAAATCGGTGCCGCATAGTGACCACCCGTAACACCAGAAGCCAAACGTCGGTTATCATCTCGACCTATCCAAACTGCCACAGATAACTGAGGAACATAACCCACAAACCAAACATCCTTTTCCGAAGAAGTAGTACCAGTTTTTCCCGCAGCTGGACGACCAATACTCGCCAATTTTCCGGTGCCGCCATTAATTACCGATTGCATAATACTGGTAGTAGAAGCAGCAGCCCAAGGATCGAGAACCAACTTAGGTTTCGGCGTATTATCTAAGATGACATTATTCTGAGTATCAGTCACCTGCACAATTAAAGTAGTGTCCGACTGCCAACCATTATTAGCAAAAGTCGCATAAGCAGCAGCCATTTCCATTGGTGTCAAACCAATAGCACCCAAAGGCAGAGAAATCACAGGTTCCATTGGGCTTTTAATTCCCAAAGTACGGCAAATTTCAATTACCTTATCCAATCCCACAGCACGTCCCATTTTGACAGCTGGAACGTTGCGCGATACCGCCATTGCCGCACGAATACTCATTGGCCCTGCAAAAGTATTATCGTAGTTTCTGGGAGCATAACCGCGCACGCCATCGCGATAGCGTACTGGAGTATCAAAAACAGTTGAGCTAGGCGTAAATCTACCCGAAGCAAAACCCGCGTAGTAAACAAACGGCTTAAAAGCAGAACCGGGCTGCCTGATAGCTTGGATAGCACGGTTAAACTGACTCTTTTCGTAATCAGAACCGCCGACCATCGCCTTAATAAAATGGGTGCGCGGGTCAACAGCTGCCAATGCCAGTTCCGTCCTCCAAAGACCGCGACGTTGCAATCTCCGATGTTCGTTGGCGATAAAATCTTCCGCCATGCGCTGGAAGCCAATATCGATCGTGGTTTGCACCCGCATTCCACCCTTTTGCACCGTTTCCCGCCCGAACTTCTGAATTAACTCTTGCTTCACCGCATCAGTAACATAAGGTAACTGACTACCTTGGAAAGATGTCACCTTACCCATTTTTAAAGGTTGCTTTCTCGCAGCGGCTTCTTCCTGCGGTGTAATCCAGTTTAACTCCCGCATCCGAGCCAAAACTAAAGCCTGACGCTGTTTGGCTAACTTATAGTTAACAAAGGGGCTGTATTCCTCTGGCGCTTGGATAATACCCGCCAACATTGCTGATTCTGCCAAATTTAACTCAGAAGCATTTTTATTAAAATAACTTTCGGCCGCAGTTTGTATCCCGTAATTGTTGTGTCCCCAATAGACCTGATTTAAGTACAACTCTAAAATTTGGTCTTTGGTGAGAATTTGTTCTAAGCGAATTGCCATTACCGCTTCTGCCACTTTGCGGCTAAAAGCCCTTTTGTGGGAGAGAAAAACGTTTTTCACCAACTGCATAGTGAGAGTCGAACCACCCTCTACCACATTACCCCTTTCCCAGTTAGCTTTAACCGCCCGACCAATACTGCTGGGGTTAATGCCGTGATGCAGATAGAAATGGCTATCTTCAATGGCTAATACTGCCCGCTTCAGTTCGGGAGAAATTTTATCCAGGTGGACAACTTCCCGGTTAGCTTCCCCGTGAATACTAGCGAGCCATTTACCTTTAATGTCATAAATGTGAGAAGTTTCTGTGGGGGCGTAAGTGCGTAAAACTCTCACATCTGGCAAATTGCGGAAGCTAATCGCAAGGCCAACCAATCCTCCTGCAACAACGGAAGTGGTTAGCATGGTAACACTCAAAAGCGTGCCACCAGTAACTTTGGCAATGGTCTGTACAAATTGAAAGCTAGATGCGTTAGTGCCGGATGGCTTTTGTCGGAGTGTATTAGACGACACGGCGATTTGACTTCCTCAACGCGACAGTAGTGAATAAAACTGGATAATTTGTCTGGGTTTAGATAACTGAGTACTTATAACTGCTCTATTCTAAAGATTGATTTTGAGTACAGGAAAGTGGGGACATCTTGATTATGGGATCTGATTATGAACTGCCAAGGTCAAACTGTACCACAAATAACATTTGTTCGCCTGTTTCTGGAGAAGGATGAGTTTTCGAGGTCGGCCTGATTGAGTTAGCATTGATATTCTGACAAGTTTTACAGTTAGATTTACCTGGCTGATGATTTTATTTTTGATGTCAACCAGTGAGTTTAGCACCCTCTGGACATTTGGCAAGTATGACCTCTGATAAATCTTTTAATTTTACCCAAGATCTAAACAAGCTGTACCGTGGAATCAGCGAGATTTTCCCCAATGTAACTGATTCTCAGGATGTGAATGAGAATCTGGCACAAAGGTTAGCACAAAGCGATCGCCCTTTGCGAGTCAAACTCGGAATCGACCCCACTGGCGCTGATATCCATTTAGGTCATAGTATCCCAGTTCGCAAGTTACGCGCATTTCAAGATGCTGGACATACAGCGGTGCTAATTATTGGTGATTTTACCGCTAGAATTGGCGATCCGACCGGAAAATCCGAAGTACGTCGCCAGTTAACTCCCGAAGAAGTGGCGCAAAATGCCCAAACTTACCTAGAACAAGTGCGCCCAATTTTAGATTTTGACACTCCCGGACGGTTGGAGATTCGCTACAACTCGGAGTGGTTGTCTAAACTGGATTTGGCGAAAATTCTGGAATTACTCGCCACCATGACTGTCGGGCAAATGCTGGAAAAGGAAGGTTTTGATTTACGCTACAAGCAGCAAAGTCCAATTTTTCTCCATGAGTTTCTTTATCCGTTGATGCAGGGTTATGATTCGGTAGCAGTTGAGGCGGATGTAGAATTAGGCGGAACTGACCAAAAGTTTAATATTGCGGTGGGTAGAGATTTACAACGACATTTTGGTTTAACGCCGCAGTTTGGAATGTTGATGCCAATTTTGCTGGGTACTGATGGTAAACAAAAAATGTCTAAGTCTTTGGGTAATTATGTAGGGTTAAGGGAAGATGCCTTAATCATGTACTCAAAGTTAGAGAAAACACCAGATAGTTTGGTGAAAGATTATTTTGAGTTGTTGACTAATAAATCTTTGGATGATTTACCAAGTGATGCCAGGGAAAGGCAAAAGCTTTTAGCTTTAGATATTGTTTCCCAATATCACGGTGAGTCAGAGGCGCAAAAGGCACAAAGGGATGCGGAAAATTTGGTGGGTGGAAAAACTTTCCAAGCTGATACTGTTCCTGAGTTTTCTTTGGCATCGGTGAACTTTCCGGCGAAGTTCTTTTATGTTGTGAGTGCTTGTGGGTTATGTAAAAGTAGTTCGGAGGCGCGAAAGCAAATTCAAGGGGGTGGGGTGCGAATTGATGGGGAACAAAAGACGGATGTAAATTTAACTTTTGATTCTCCAGACGAGTTGTATGGTAAGGTATTGCAGTTAGGAAAAAATAAGTTTGTCCGACTGGTGAAGTAATGATGGTGTTAGCAGCAGAGAAGGTGATTGTGCCTTTAGATGTTTCGCGGGAGGAGGATGCGATCGCGCTCCTTTCCCAACTTCCTGAAGTACAATTTTGGAAAGTCGGATTAGAATTATTTGTCAGCACTGGTGCCGGAATTCTCCCAACTCTCAAACACCGCCAAAAACGCATTTTTCTAGACTTAAAATTCCACGACATTCCTAACACCGTCGCTGGCGCTTGTCGCGCCGCCGGAAAATACGGAGTTGACTTACTCACCATTCATGCTACTTGCGGCAGAAAAGCTTTACAAGCTGCCAAAACCGCATTAGTTGAAGGTGCAGCAGAAGCAGGTTATCCGCCGCCGAAGTTAATCGCAATTACCTTATTAACTAGCTTGAATTCCAGAGATTTAGCCTTTGATTTAAAAGTGCCAATTGAATTGCCAGAATACGCTTTACAAATGGCAGTTTTAGCCAAAGAATCTGGTTTAGATGGCGCAGTTTGTTCGCCCCAAGAAGCAGCACAACTGCGTCAAGTTTGCGGCGATGAATTTCTCTTAGTTTGTCCGGGAGTTCGCCCGAAATGGGCAGAAACAGGCGATCAAAGTCGCACTTTTACGCCTAGTGAAGCAATTAAAGCAGGGGCAGATTATTTAGTAATTGGGCGACCAATTACTGCTGCTACCAATCCTCAAGAAGCTTGGGCAAAAATTGGCGATGAATTAGCGAATATTTAAGTCAAAAATTTTCTCTTTTCTTCTCTCTGTGTTCTCTGCGTCTCTGCGGTTCCATAAATTATCTAACTCTTCCGCAAATCTTTTTTTTAGAACGCAGATGAAAGCAGATAAACGCAGATGAACGCAGATGTATAGAGAGATTTTTTGTTGAGTATTATAGATTTATAGTTTCAAACTTTGCAATGATATGAGAAGTCAAAATTTAACAAGGAAGGGAGTTTTTCGACTTTTCTTTTATTTCCTTTGTTTCCTGACTTCGGTGTTATTAGAAAATTCATCAGCTAAGAGTCAAAATTATGTTTGTCCTGCTGATTTGGAAAGTTTAATTAATTTATTATTACGAGATTTACCCAGTTATGCTAATCGGGTAACTAGTAGAAGTAATCCGATCAATTCCCCTAGTGGAACTTATGTTATTTTAGCTGGAAAACCGGAGTTTGCCCCCTTAACTCTTGGCCCTGGTGTTTACTCTCCAGCCGCACCAGTTGAGGGGGAAGGTGTGCCAAAACAGGTGTTTTTTACTACTTTAGAAAAACAGTATTTGGCTAATCGGGCAGATTTATTACAAAATTATCATTGGTTGTTTTTGGTAAGAAGTGATAGTGGGTGGCGATTGGTAATGTTATATTCTCAATTAGGATCTTATCCCACAGAAAATACTCCTACTTCACCCAGAGAAAGTAGTACTGGAATTATTGGACAAGCTGTGCAGCTTTGGTTAAGGGATTGTCGTGCTGGGGTTATTAAATCTTCAAATACTCTGGAAAGAAAAAATTAATAATTCATCATAAATAGCTACTTCTTGCGTTTTTACTATATTTAATTATTCTTATAATATCTTAATTTTAAAGAGTTATTAAAGACTTACTTTGGATAAGATTTTAGCCTTGACGCTAGGGAAAATAAATATCTATATTGGATTAAAGTAGTGCAGATAAATAAAGTAAAAACCTGAGAAGATAACCGACTAGCTTAACAGCTTTTGTTGTCAGAATTTTAGGTTTATATAGCTGGTTGTCAAATTTTTCTTTAATTACTCTCACCTACTTAGCGATCGATTAAGTTTTGCTCAGGAGATTGTTATGTTTGGAAAAACATTATTATCCGGTTTGATTATTGCTTATACTACAGCATTACCAATTTTATCTCTTAATATTGAAACTGCTCAGGCACAGGATCGCCGAGATTTCAAAATTATTAATAATACAGAACTGACGCTCACAAGCGTCTATGTTTCTTCGGCTCGTTCACAAAGGTGGGGTAGGAATATTCTACGCCGACCTGTCATGGCTAATGGCAATGTTAATATTAATTTTTCAGACAGTCGTTCTACCCAGTGTGTATATGATATTAAAGCTGTCTACGAGGATGGTAGTTTCGATGTAGGAAGATACAATCTTTGTGAAATTACTGAGTTAGAATTATATGGCTCAGGTGGTGACTATGGTTCTAGTAATGACAATAATTCTTCGTACTAGCTATTGATTAATTCCATACTTTTGCTCGCACTCAGTAACAGGACTAAACAAGTTACACTTCCTCACCTTGTAGGGTGCGTTAGTTAACCAAAACCTATCTATTCCCATGCAAAAATTACCGACTGACACACCCTAAGATTATGACTGTTGCGTTAAGTTCTGAGTCTGTCAGAAATCTTAATCCGGGAGAGTCTTCTATTAATGTAGATTTTCCTGAAGAAAGCTTCTAACTAGAAGAGTTGCGAATTTCGTCAAATTTAGCGCGAATTACTTGAATATCTTGCCACATTAACCACTTAGGGCTACCTGGTTCTCGCGAAGGATTTCTTAGCAAATAAGAAGGATGGAAAATTGGCATACATAAACGATTTTCCCATTCCATCCATTGACCACGAATTTTAGTGATTCCCTTTTTTTCGCCTGTTAAGCCTTTGACAGCGGTAGCGCCAGCTAATAAAATAATTTTGGGATCTACCAGGCGAATTTGTTCTAATAAATAAGGTTTGCAAGCGTTCATCTCTTCATTGGTGGGTGGGCGATTTCCTGGGGGGCGGCATTTATTAATGTTAGAAATATACAGATCTTTTTCACTGTCTAATTGGACAGCAGCTAAGATTTTTTCTAATAATTGCCCCGCTTTACCGACAAATGGTAATCCGGTTTCGTCTTCGGTTTGTCCCGGCGCTTCTCCAATTATCATTAAATCAGCTTGGGGGTTGCCTCTGCCAACAACTGCATTGGTGCGATGATTTCCTAATTCGCAGCGATGGCAACGGTTACAATGTTCTGCAATCTCAGTCATGGTTTGGTAAGTTCCGGGAGGAATGGGAACTTTGGCATCTGCGGGAATCAGATTTGGCGAAAAATCTGGTTTGGGGGGAGATGCACTAAAGTTGGAAAGATCGAAAAGATTACCTTGTTCTGCGTCAGACATTACAAAAAAAAAGATTTTAGTAGCACAAAATTATACTATCGGTCAAGATGGAGTTTGACTAAATAGCCAAATAATGATCTAAATACTGTCTATTCTTGCTCAAATTGGATAAGTTTGCCCAGAAAAAAAGGTGCTAAAATTAATCGAAAGCTGAAAACCAAGGCTAAAAAAGATCTGGTTTGTAAACCACAGTCAATTCAAAACTAACCAGCCTGTACATAAGGTCGAACGGGAGTCCACGATTCGTTAAATAGGTGGAAAATAATGGATGAACAATGGCTAAAAGCTTCAAAAATAACTGTTAGTTAACACATAAAGTCAAATAGGGTGGGCTACATCCGAATTTACGCCTGTGGACAAGAAGTAGCCGTCTACCTTGGCAGAAGCAGGAAGCAAACCCTCTAGAAATGATCCATTTCTAGTTGAATGGTGAAACTTGAATTAAGTTTAAGCAAGTTTTGTGTAGCAGGCAATCCTACTGCCAAGTGACGGAGATAGAGTATGCCACATTCTGTACTGTTTTGCGATCGCAGCAGTGCCGGAATACAATTAGCCGAAGCAATTGCGGCAGAGATCAACCTAGTTAAAGCGTCGGGGGTTTCTGTATCACCAGTTGTCTATGCGCTGCCTCGCGGTGGTTTGCCAGTTGCCGTCCCAGTGGCGCTGAAACTGGGTTGCCCAATGGATATTATTACAGCAAAAAAAATTGCTCGTCCAGAAGAGCCAGAATTGGCTATTGGTGCAGTAACGGCAGATGGGTTAGTAATTTGGTCAAGCAGATTGGGTGAAGATAAAAACGATCCTAGTTTACAGTTAGCTTTTCAAGAAGCAAAAGCGAAAGCTCAAGCGCAATTGCAACAGTTAACGCCTTATTGCCCAAATGTGTTATCAGAAGGTGCGATCGCCATTTTAATCGATGATGGCATTGCCACAGGCATGACTGTTGCTGTAGCTATTCTTTCTTTGCGCTTAAAAAGACCTGCTGCGGTTTGGATTGCCACTCCAGTCGCACCTTTTGCTTTAATGAAAATGTTAGAAGAATGGAGCGATAAAGCGATCGTCCTAGCCCAACCCCAAAAATTCCCCAGCGTCAGCCGCTTTTATGAAGAATTTCCCCAATTAGAAATGGAAGAAGCCATAAGTTGTTTACAACAAGTGAATGGGAGGGAATGGGGGGATGGGGGGATGGGTTCGATTAGGGGAGATGGGGAAGTTTAACTCAAAACTCTGTAGGGGCGGGTTTTGTTGTTTATTTTTCTGTTGTGAACCAAGACTTATCTGCTCTCACCCCCCCTACACCTCAAAACTTTCCCCAGTCAAGAGTCAAGAGTCCCCAATCGCCAGTCCCCATACCTTGTTACGATAATTAACCAGGTTCTCATAATTCTGGAAAAAATGTCGGCAACTCTCGTTTCCTCACTTGATTCTATTCCTGGTACTTATTGGCAATGGCGACAACAGCAAATATATTATGTGCGGGCTGGAAAATCTGATCCAGAACGTCCTCTGCTGCTGTTGATTCATGGATTTGGTGCTTCCACAGATCATTGGCGGAAAAATATTAATGGGTTGAGTAAAGATTTTGAGGTTTGGGCGATCGATCTGTTAGGATTTGGTCGTTCCGCTAAACCAAACTGGGATTACAGTGGCGATTTGTGGCGCGATCAATTACATGATTTTATCACCGAAGTAATTGGTAAACCCGTAGTTTTAGCCGGAAACTCACTGGGAGGCTATGCTTCTTTATGCGTCGCCGCCCAACGCCCTAACACTGCAAAAGGTGTAATTCTTCTCAACAGTGCAGGGCCATTTACAGAAATTGAACCACAACCCGAACCTGATTTAATCAGAAAAATTTGGGGTGAATTAGTCTTATCAATTCTCCGCCAACCTTGGGCAAATTTTCTCCTATTTCAATACATCCGTCAACCTTGGGTAATTCGCCAAACTTTGGAAAAAGTTTACCTCGATCGAAGTGCAGTTACAGATAGATTAGTTCAGGAAATTCACCGTGCTTCTTGCGATCCTGGTGCTCCTGAAGTTTTTGCTTCCGTTTTTAGCACTCGTCAAGGCGAAAAAGTTGATATTTTACTCAAAGAATTAGCTTGTCCTTTATTATTAATCTGGGGAGAAGCTGATCCTTGGATGAATGCCAAAGAAAGAGGTCAAAAGTTCCGCCATTACTATCCTAATTTAACCGAATATTTTCTCCAAGCCGGACATTGCCCTCATGATGAAGTACCAGATCAAGTAAACAGCATCATCAATCAATGGGTAACAACTAATTGCTAACTCGTTCGTTGTAGGCGCTTTAGCGATAAATCGCTTACAACGAACCTCATTTTTAGTTGTTACTAACGTGGCACAACAGCACAGAAAGTTGTTTCCCCAAATGCTCCCACTGCTAACTCAAAAAGCCAATTTTCCTCCAGTGTTTCCCCGTTATCTCCTGTGCTACGTTTAGCTGTAGGAAGTAAACTCAATGTTCCGTTCTCGTTCATAAAAGAACGCAATTTTTCAGTAGTCATTGCTTTAGTAGCACGAGCCGATAAACCAAAAGCAACAGGATCTTTACGAATTAATGCTAAAGGACTGTTAGCATTACTATCATCCTCAAGAAAACTCTTAATTGCTAAAGATACAGCTTCGGTAAATGTGACTTTTCCTCCTAAAGCCATTTGTTTGTTAATTACAGAATAACTAGCCACAAACTTTAATTGCGAAACTTGTAATTCTTGTGTGATGCCAGCAACGGTATTTTTTCCATAAGCTAAAGTAGAAACATTGTTTCCGGCAGCATCAAACAGTTTCGCTTCATCCCCAGCATCATTCCAAACAGCAGTTCTACTCCCAAAAGAAAACCCACCAGTTTCAGGATGTACTTCATTTGTGTACACTCGGAAACTCTTGCCACTTTCTAAGATAGTTCCTTCAGGGAAGATGAAAAATTGCTTCGGGTTACCACCCCCAGAAGTGATTTTCCAACCGGAGATATTAGCTGGACTGTTGCCGAGATTGCTAATCTCTATATATTCATCGGATTGAGTACGTTTGACTTCACCTTTATAAAATAGTTTGGAAATAGTGACATCTGTAGTTGCGGTGATGGTAAATTCTTCCGCGTCACTTACTAAAGGTTCGGGTGTTGGTTCGATCGCGGGTTCGGGCGCGGGTTCTGGCGCTGGTGTGACATCAACTGTTGGTTCGATCGCGGGAGTTTCATCAACTGGTGGTTCGATCGCGGGAGTTATTTCAACTAATGCTTCTGGCGCAAGCGCTGGTTCTAGCGCAGGAGTGACATCAACTAGTACTTCAAGTGCGGGTGTTGGTTCTAGCGCGGGAGTTATTTCTACTGGTGGTTCCGGCGCGATCGCTGGTTCTAGCGCGGGAGTGACATCAACTAATGCTTCAAATGTGGGTGTTGTTTCAGTCGCGGTTTGGGGTACGGGGGTTTTAATAAATTCAGCCGTAGCCATTAACCCTTGACCACTAGTATTATTAGTGAGGATGATCTGATTGTGTGGGGAATCGGGTTGTAAATCAATAATGTGGATACCCCGATCTTGATAAAGAGTTGTTACTCCTGAAAATAGTGGATCGTTTTTATTAACAACCACATTTTCGCTAACAGTATTAGATGATTTTTGCAGTTTTAGACCAAATGCTGCTAGGAAAGTATTCCAATTGTTTGCTTCTAATTGCGATCCTCCTTGACCTGTACCAGCCCAGAGATAAACCTTGCCACCATTTTTCACATATTCAATTAAAACTTGGTTATCGATCGGATCGCCACCGATAAAAATCCCATCATATTGACTCAGGGTTGCTAAATTAATCGGGATAACCATTCCCTTAGTCCAAGTATGACCGGATTTGGTCATCGTTTCTTCTAAGGACGATTCCGTTAAACCCCAATTATTAGAAAGTACATGAAATTTGCCTTTCTCGTCTCCGACAAAGTATTTGGCAAGATTATTCGCAAATGTGGCTGTATCGGGTGCATTTTGGAACCCTCGATCGCTGAAGGTCCATTCATCTGCATTAACTACAATTCTGCCATTCAACGGTTTAGGCACGGGGACTTTAATAAATTCAGCCGTAGCCATTAACCCTTGACCATTACTATTTGTGAGAATAATCTGATTAGATGGAGAATCAGGTTGTAAATCAATAATCTGGATACCCTGATATTGATAAAGAGTTTTTACTCCTGTAAATAGTGGGTGATTTTTATTCACAGCCACATTTTCGCTAACAGTATTATTTAATTTTTCCAGCTTCAGACCAAATGCTGCGAGGAAAGTATTCCAATTGTTTGCTTCTAATTGTGATCCTACTTCACTTGTAGCAGCGCAAAGATAAACCTTGCCACCATTTTTCACATATTCAATTAAAACTTGGTTATCGATCGGATCGCCACCGATAAAAATCCCATCATATTGACTCAGGGTTGCTAAATTAATCGGGATATTCATTCCCTTAGTCCAAGTATGACCGGATTTGGTCATCGTTTCCTCTAAGGACGATTCCGTTAAACTCCAATTATTGGAAAGTACATGAAATTTGCCTTTCTCGTCTCCGACAAAGTATTTGGCAAGATTAATCGCGAGTGTGGCTGCATCAGGTGCTTTTTGGAAGCCGCGATCGCTAAATGTCCATTCGTCTGCATTAACTACGATTTTGCCCGGTGAATTACTCATGATTTTAAGATTTTTTCCGAAATATTTAATGTAATGTAAAAAACTATTAATTTTTTAAGTTGTACATCATATTAATAAATCATAGCAAAAAGTTGACTTTTTCCTCAAACTATTAGCTTGTCCTTTGTGGTTAATTTGCAGAAAAGCTGAGCCTTGGATGATTGGTAAAGAACCAGGTCAAAACTTATACCATTATTATCCTGATTTAACCAAATATTTTCTCCAAGCCGGACATTGCCCTGATGATGAAGTACCAGATCAAGTAAACAGCATCATCAACGAATGGGTAACAAATAATTGCTAACTTGTTCGTTGTAGGCGCTTCAGCGCTGAAGCGCTTACAAGGAACCTTATCGCCAATTTCCTACTAAAACATAAGGTGTCCAAAAGTAAGGAAGTTTATATTTATCTTCTTGTAAAAGGCTAAGTTGAGCGCGTCTTAATGCTTCAGCTTTTGTTACGTCACCTTTGAGTAATTCCTGGTAAAATCGTACCATCAAAATAGCTGTCGATCCATCATCAACTTTCCACAAAGTTGCTAAAGTGCTGCGTGCGCCTGCTCTGACTGCTACTCCAGCTAATCCTAAAGCGGCGCGTTTATCTCCTTGGGCGGTTTCGCAAGCACTTAAAACTAATAGTTCGATCGGGCGATTTCCTCTTTTATCTTTTTCGCTTAATAAAGTGTCTAATTGTTTGACATTTATCTTGTCATCCCAAGCTAGAATAAAAGTTTTTTCCGCTTGAGAACCAAATTGACCGTGAGTAGCAATATGAACTATTGGAAAAGGAGATGATTTAATTTGTTGTTCTAAGTTACTTTCAGTAAATTGTTCGTTGATTAATAACACTGGAGATTTTACCTTTTGTTGAATTTCGCTCAATTCTCTTTCCACATTTGGCAAAGCTGAAAAATTCTGTCTTGCTTCTGATAAACCAGCTGCTAAAACTTTGATTGTACCTTGTTTTAGAGGTTGTGCTGGGAGTAATTGTAATCCTGGAGTTAGAGCAATGCTGTATTTTTCGATTAAATATTGCTTTCCGTCATGCAGCGCCGCCATCGGAATATTTCGTAATACACCATCTAAAACAAACACTAAAGTTTGAGCTTTGCTATTTTTTAAATCTGCTTCCCCCTGGCGAATTATCAAATCATATACTTGTTGAGAAATCCGTAAAACTTGTTGCTTATTTCCCGTTTCTCTGCCTATTTGATCTCTTAGTTCATTAATTAGAGTTTCGATTTCGCAGCGAGATTTTAAAGTTGCATAATAGCGCAATGGTAATTCTTTGTCAGGTAAGGCGACAATGACTGCTAATCTATCTGGTAAAATAATTGGATAAATTACGGCTGCGGTGTTGTCTACTTGGTCAATTTCTACAGGTTTTGCATCTATACAAGCTTCTTGAAAAAAGTTATCTAATTCTGCTAGTTGTAAGGATTCAATTACTTGACGTGCTTGCCGTAAATTTTCTTGACTAACTTCTCCTTCTCCACTGATTAGTAATTCGACTAATTCCCGATAAACTGGTTCTACACTTTCCCGAAACGAAAATTGTACATCTGGATTATTGGGATTAACAGCAACTAAGTCACCCCGCAGAGATTTTAGGGTTTCTAATGCTGTATTGTAAGCTGCGATCGCTCCTTTAGCGTCATCTTGTGTCTTTAATTCTTGCCCTAATTTCCATTGCCAACGATAGGAAATATCAGCAGCATTGACTGCTTGAGATAAAGCTAAAGCTTGTTTTGTTAAGTTAGAACTTTCTAGAGTTTTGCCAATTAAAGCATAAAGTTCCGCTAATTTCCCCAATGAGTAAGATTCTGCTTGGCGATCTTTTAAACTCCTCGATTGTTGCAGCGATGTAGTTAATATTTCAGTAATATCTGACCAAGCAATTTGCTCGATAAAATCTGGTACTAAATGAGGAAATACCTTGCTATTCCCAACTGTTATTCTATTATCTACACACTCGGTTTCAGCAGTTTCTCCTGCATTGACAGCTTGGATGATTTTATTGTAACGAATCAAACTTTCTGCGAAATTAATTCGGGCATAAACTGAGCGCCGACTGGCGGGTAATTCATTGAGTTTAATTTGCGATCGCAATTCCAAAGCTTTTTGTAATTCTTGATTTTCTACTAATAAGCTAAACTGACTTAATTGCGCCATAATTCGCAACATTGACGAAGGAGAATTTTTAATTACGTTTTCATACTCATCAAAAGCAATTTTGGTTTCCGATTCTGCTTTTGAGATTGATTCATCTGTTTGTCTTTCTTTGTTGGCAATTGCTCTGGCAGTATTACCTAAGCTAAAATGAGTGGATGCGATCGCAGATTGCGAATTCAATTCTTGGGATACTCTTAAACTTTCTTCTAACAAGTATCGGGATTTTTCTAATTCTCCAGTTACGCGCAAAGTATTGCCTAAACTGCGTAATCCTGTAGCTTTAATTAAAGAATTAGGTTTATTTATTAGCTCAACTTCTATCTGTTCCAATGTAGTTTTAGCCCGTCGATATAAACCCAAACTTTGCATTGCTTGGGCTTGATTAATTTGACTCCCAATTACTCCTTCTAAATCACCAGCTTGTAAGTAATTAGCAGCAGCTTCCTGCCAAGTTTTTAAAGCTTCTGCTGTTTTTCCCGTTGCTAATTGTAAATGAGCTTGAGCATTTAAAACTTTTGCTAAAATCAAGGGATAACTTTTCTGAGAACGGGCGTTACTAATTAAAGTTAAACTAGTATCAATTGCTGTGGTTGCTGCTGCCCAGTTTCCTAACTTTTGTTCAGCTAAAGACACATAACTCAAAGCTTGAGCTTGATTAAGTTTGTCGCCAGATTTTCCCCAAGCAGTAGCAGCTTGTTGCCAAACTTTCGCCGCTTCGGAAAATTGTTCAGCTTGAAATAATTCCGCACCTTGTTGCAGTAAATTTGATGAGGAACTTACTGATACATTAGTTGTTGAGATAGACTTAGGAAAAGCAGTAGCAACACTGGCAGTAATAACCGCCGCCAAAAGTACAATAATCAAGAAGATTAATGACTTTTTAACTTGTGCTGGAAAGCGAAATAAACCCTTGAGCTTTTGTCGGTGTTTCATAGTTCTGCTTTATTGTTGCTGACATTCTTGGGGTAGAAAAAAGTTAGGATTTTGGGGTTTTGCCGTTGAAGTATCAGCAACGAGTACCACTTCTCCTTGAGAATTAATTTTCCATCCTTGTGCTTCAATAATTTCAGAAGGAGTTGATGATGGGGAAACCTTGCTTTGTGCTTCTGTTCTTCCCGCTGATTTGGTAGAAGGCTCAGTTGCTACTCTAAGATCTATCCAGGTGGCTTCATCTGCGATCGATTCGATCGGATTAATTGGCAACCCTCCCCTACCAGTAATAATAAATTCACTACCATCGGCAATTTTACTGCCACAAGCTTGGGGAACCAAAGGCGGTAAAGCCAATTGCTGATTTAAAGGAATTACCTGAAAAACAACAGTATTAAAAGTTACCGTACCTTGCAACAAGGGATTTGCAGAAATAGCTGTCACATCATTACTAGGAAGAACTCGCGTAGCAGAAGGAATGTTTTCAGTACTCACTTCTCTTCCTAATCTTGCTACTAATTCTTCCCTGGTTAGTGGTTGTATTCCCAAAGAACCAGAACGAGCATTGATATTAATAACACCACCAGGGTCAAATCTGGCATTCGCTGTAATGTCGCTGTTGTTGATAGCAACTAATCCATCAGTATTAATAGTAATATTTCCGCCCCCACCAGCTTCGTTTGCTGTAGTGGTAATTTCACCTTTACGCATTACAAGTAAATTAGCTGCTTTTAGTGTAATACTTCCCCCTTGTCCTGCTTGAGTTTCAGCGGTGATACTAGTATTTTCGTTTAACCAGATGGAACGAGCAGAAATACTAATATTGCCTGCATTTCCGATCGCACCTTTTTCTACAGTACTGAACACCGAACTAGGAAAAAGACCTTTATTTCCTGCGGGATCTGTAGTTGAAAAACCTGAAAAGGAAACATCTTTACTAACTTGAATTACGATGTTACCAGCTGATCTTTGTCTGTTAGGGTCTGGTTCTTCAGAGCGGATTAAAGTTTGAATTTGAGAGCCATTTTTTAAGGAGAGCGATCGACCAGAGATCTCTATTTTCCCACCATTACCCACTCCCCCTTTCGCGACAGTGTTGAAAATATTGCTGTTGTCAAGAGAAATAGCATCTTCAGCTTTGACAATTACAAGGCCAGCATTCCCTTCGCCAAAAGTGCTAGTGCTTAGTCGAGCACCATTAGTCAAAGACAGTGACTTAGTGGAAATTTCAATTCCCCCTGCATCGCCAATAGCTCCTGTTTGCACTCTACTGAAGGCACCACTATCCACTCCATCAAAAGAGATGGTATCAGTGGCAGAAATTATGACTGTTCCGGCATCACCCTGACCATAAGTACTGGCATCAAGTTCAGCGCCTTCACGTAAGTAAAGGAAGCCAGTTGTAATTTTAATATCTCCACTCTTTCCACTCAGCGCAGAATCTGTTTCTTGAACATCAAGATTAACATTATTCTCTACCCGGCTAGATGTAATAGTTATGCCTTGAGCAGAATTAAAAGTAATATTTCCGGGAGTAATTACTACTGATTCTGAACTTTTTCTAATTCCGGCTGTTAATAGACTATTCCCTGAAATATCTAACCTATTAGCATTAATAGTAATGCTCCCACTACCATCAGCCAGTACATTAATTCCAGCTTTATTGTTGATAGTTACATCTGCCAAAGTAACAGGTTTTTGTATATCTTTAGGAAAACTCAAGCTACCATCTGCATTGATTCCTACTGTTCCTTCTCCTGCCAATCCCCCTAACTCTACACGACCACCCGGAGCCTGTAAAATTCCCCCTTCAACTATGACGTTGCCACCGACAAAAGTTAAACTTTTTCCAGTTTCAACTTCCAAGGGATTCAATTTATTATTAAACTTTTCCGTTGCACCACCACTCAAATTCTGACCGTTACCTTTGATGCGGATTTCTCCAGGATTCTTGCCATATTGCAACCCAATTGGTACATTAATACTCAGCAAAGCTGTAGCTTGGGGATTAGTCGCACTAAATTCCAACCCATCCCCAAATTTAATACTATTAGCGGTACTCCCCAAAAATGAGCCGCCAATATTTAGCCTCGCATTTGGCCCAAAAATAATGCCATTGGGATTGAGTAAAAATAAATTAGCCGTGCCATTAGCTCTAATCAACCCATCAATATCAGAAATCGATCTTCCCGTTACTCGACTGAAGATATTTCGTACATCAATAGCATTATTAAAATATGCTTCTATGCCATTGGGTACAGAAAATTCTTGAAAACTGTGAAATAAATTATTCCCCGCCCTAGTTCCTCCGTCAATAGTGCGGAGATTGCCAGAAGGTGTTACCTGAGAATTAACCGGAAGCGTATTATCCGGGACTATTTGTGCCTGAACTTTGCTGATTAATAACCCAAAAGACAACAGGAAAAATAAAGTTGAAACAACAAATTTTTGGCTTTCTTTATGGGTTGATAAACTGATTTTCAGCAGAACAACAAAAACTAAGTTAGTTGTCTTGGTAAATGCTTCTTGATCGGACATTTTCATAAACTTTGAGAGACAATATTATCAAAATTATGACCTATTCCCGGCAAAATTATAGTTGTTGTCAACTTTTTTGCATATTGCGATCGTTTGCCAAGTATCAGCGATTTTGTACAGCTAAGTTTGGTGGTAACTCGATTTTAGTTAATCTAAAAGGCTTTTCTCCAATCCCTTGAATTTTCGCTGATTCCAGAAGCGTTTTCCACTCATTCATTAACGTTGGATCGTTGGGATTCTGGTTAATTAATTCTGCTAAATTTGCTATTGCTTCATGCCAAATGCTATTTTCAGCATATATTCTTGGACGTTCTCTTGCGGCTGCATTTTGCAATTGATTTGCTAAATTCGTGGGCGGCACTTCTCGCTTAATCCATCCGACAACAGTAACATCTTTTGTTCGGTTGTTGCGATCGCAAATAATCGAAGTGTACCAAGTATAATTTTTGTTGTTTTCTAGCTGAATAGAGTTTTTAGGTAAACTGATGCTGATAATACCAGGTTGACCTTTAATAGTAAATTTGCTTTGGTAAACATTATTTCTCTGTTGATCTTGTAAAGTAAATTCTGCACTTTCTGCTGAAGTTTGCGGCATATATACCAAAAATTGTGGTTGAGATTCTAATGTTAATCCCACACCACCAGCTAAGCTATTATCAGGTCTTAAAGCTGTTAATGGCAACGAAGGAATCTTCTGATCTTGTTCGCAGGGTAATCCTCTAGTGGCTCCTCCTCCTGTGCTACTGGGTGCGCCTCTATCTGGTGGTACGTATCTCGTTCCTGTGGATGCTGTTCTTGTTACCCTACCAAGTGCCCCTGTATTTGGAGATGGTTGAAATTCCCCAACGTTAATATTTTCTCGCTTGATAGGTTGTTTTTCAAGTGTAAGGACAACTGCTAAAGTTTTAAATGCTAGAGAAAAATTGCAGATGAAATTTATCCCTGAGACTAAAGATAACAATGTCAGCAGATACACCAAAGAATTACGCTTCTTTCGAGACATTTTTGACTTTTAATATTTTTCAATTTTTTTAGATTTTAGCTAAGCAAAAATCTGTTGTCAAGATTGAGTTGATAAATTTTTGGTTCCTTATTTAAAGTGGTGTATGGTACAAAACAGAATCCTCGCTTACTTATCCATTTGAAAATGTTCTGCAACAAAAGCTTCAGCAGATTCACGATTATCAATTTTTTCATCCAAAGTAGCTGTGAGCAAAGCATCTAAAATTTCTTTAAATTGCTTCCCTGGTTTATATCCTAATGCTTTCAAATCATTACCATTTAAAGGTGCTTTGATCTGACTCCATTCTGTGAGATAACGCCAAATCTTTTGTCTAACTGTGCGAGTAGAGACGTTGTATACAACGTCTCTACATCTGACGGCAATTAAAATCAAAGTTGGTAAATTGTATTGACGTAGTAATTGAACAATTTCACTTTTTAATGGCAATTTTGGCAAAGATTGAGTAATGTTAGTTTCGGCTTTATCTAAATTTTCTAATCGCTCAATACTATCTGCTGGTAATTGTAAATTACTCGCTACTTTACCGCGAAAATCTGGAGCTAAATAAGCAATTAAAACTTCCAGGCGCATTTGCCAATGTTCTAAGGTTTTTTGTGGGTCGAATTTTTGGAGACAGCGATCGAACAAACGCACCTCCCACCACAACTTTTCATCTAACTCTAAAGTAGGATGAATGCAGCGCAAAGCTTCTAAATTTGCCAAAAGTTGTAATGCAGGTTTCCAATATGGAGCTTGTAAAATATACTTTAACTCTGATTTTAACCGAGTTTCCAAAGCTGGCGCTCTACCATTTTTACCTTGAATTTGTTCGTAAATTCCACTTGCTATGGCATACCGAATATAACTTTCTGTTTGCGGTTCTATTTCAAAATTTAACCGCACAGCAAAGCGCACCGCACGATAAATTCTGGTAGGATCTTCAATAAAACTATTAGCGTGTAAAACCCGGATTTGTCGAGATTGTAAATCTAATAAACCGCCAAAGAAATCTAACAATTCACCAGCACGGGGTTTTGTTAGTCTCATTGCTAAAGCATTTATGGTAAAATCTCTTCTGTAAAGGTCTTGACGAATGGAGCTTGCTTCCACTTCGGGGTTAGCTGCTGGATAAGGATAAAACTCAGTTCTCGCAGTAGCAATATCTATCCAAAGTGAACCTAAATCTGGGTCTTTATGCCACAATAAAGCAGCAGTTTGGAATTGTCCGTGAACTTCTAAACGCACACCTGGATAAATTTTTTGTAAGGCTTTAGCTAATTCTACACCTGCACCGACATCGGCAGATTTATGGAATCCATCTACTACTAAATCGATATCTTCTAGCAATACTTGTTTTTGATTTTCTGCCAATAGTAAATCTCGGACTGCGCCACCGACTAAATAAAGATGCCAACCGCGTTTTTCTGCTTCTTGGGAGGCTTTTTGTAGTAATTTCCATAAAGGTGCAGTTAAGCGATCGCGCAACCGAGAAATCGGCAAAGGACAATAAGCAGTATTCACCCCGGTTTTTTTGTCTCTTTCTCCTCTCCGATTTTCTTGATGCAACTGTCGTAAAACATCAGTGCGAGTAACAATTCCTACTAACTGTCCTGCTTGTAAAACTGGCAACCTACCAATATCATAAGTTACCATTAATAACTCAATTTCTGGCAAAGGAGTATCGGGCGAAATAGTCTTTAAATTAGTAGTCATGTAACCTTTAACTGGCGCATGACTAAAACCATGATGTAACGCAATATCGATATCTCGACGGGAAATAATTCCCACTAATCGATCGTTGGCATCTACAACAGATAATCCCGAATGACCATATCTTAATAAAATGCGTTGTGCTTGTTTAATTGTAGTTTCTGGGCGAATTGTTCGGACAGGAGAAGACATTAACTCTCTCGCTGTTGGGGGATGGGGAATTTGTCCTTTTAAGCGCTCGATTAACTCTTGTAAAATCAGTTCCGAAGAGACTGTTTTCATAGTTAAAGATGCCGCTTGGGAATGTCCACCACCGCCTAAATCTTGAAATAATTGATTTAAGTCTGTGCCATCAATGCGCGATCGACCAATCACCGTTAAACTCTCATAAGAATTATCACTCTTGTATCTAGCTGCTAACAACAAAAGATCGCTTTCGGTTAAATCAATTAACCGAGAAGCTAAACTAGATAAACCAGGCACAAAACCAGAAGTATCAATTAAACTCCAAGCTAAGGTATAACCCCACTGATTTACCCTTTGCAAATTATCTAAAGCAACAGTGAGTAATTGTTGTAATTGACGAGATAAACCCGGATCGATATACTCTGCAATAACTGGTAAAGAAGCACCTTGAGCCATCAACCAAGCTAAAGCCGCAGCATCTCTAGCTGTAGAATGGTCAAAAGTTAAAGAACCCGTATCGACATGGATACCCAACGCCATTACCGTTGCTTCCGCAGGCGTTAAAAAGTTTTCTCCTGCTACTTTTTGCAACTGTTCTACTATCAAAGTAGTAGTAGCACCCACAGCTTCAATTGTGACTTGCGTTGCCGGAATGTCAGAAATTTGATTTAAGTGATGGTCGTATAAAGTAATTTCGGTTAAATCGGGTAAATCTAACCATTCAGCTGCTTTACCCAAGCGATCGCTCTGTTGCGTATCTACTACTATAAGCGATCGAATTAGTTTGGGATTTACCGATCGCCTTTCAATCAAAGCATACTCATCCCGATGCAACGCCAAAAAATCCCGCACCGCTGGATGAGCACCACCAGTCAAAACAATTCTAGCGCCCGAAAGCAACCGCGTTAACCCAACAGCTGCTCCCAAAGCATCAAAATCAGCAGTTGTATGACACAAAATTAAATCCATCACTTTCTGGGCACTAGGGACTGGGGACTGGGGACTGGGGACTGGGGACTGGTAAAATCTTAACCTTATTCTCTTTCAGCTTTCACCATTCTTTATTCTGCCCCTCTGCTCCTCTGCCCCTCTGCTCCTCTGCCCCTCTACCCCTCTGCCCCCCTGCCCCTCTGCCCCCCTGCCCCTCTGCCCCTCTGCCCCTCTGCCTTGAAGCCTTTCTTGCTGAAAGATGACCGCTTCATGGTAGTTTAGCAAGATAGGAATTTAAAATCTCATCCCTTGTGGGTGAAAAAGTTAATTAGTTAATCAGCTGTCTGCTGTCTTGGGAGAAGCAAAAAATGACAATCCTGTTTCAACTTGCGCTGTTTGCTCTGGTAGCACTATCTTTCGTATTAGTAGTTTGGGTACCAGTGGCATACGCCTCACCCCAAAATTGGGATCAATCCAAGAGATTGCTGTTTTTGGGTTCTGGGATTTGGGTGGCTTTAGTATTGGTGGTAGCTGCGTTAAGTTCCTTCGTGGTCTAAGCTGAGTCAATTAGTCATTCAGTCATAGCTCAAAAATTTATTGCTCAGTAGGTCATAAGTCAATGGCTTTGAGACAATGGACAAAGAACAATTGACGATGACACGAAAAAATTGACATGGCAGTTTTTGAGGGAAGTTTTACTCAGACAGACACCTTAAAGTTTGGGATTGTCATTGGTCGTTTCAATGACTTAGTGACAGGTAAGCTTTTAGAGGGATGTCAAGATTGTCTGAAACGTCACGGCATCGATACCGATCTTCACGGCACTCAGGTAGATTACGTTTGGGTACCAGGCTGTTTTGAGGTATCCTTAGTTGCTCGCCAAATGGCACTCAGCGGGCGCTATGATGCCGTGATTTGCTTGGGTGCTGTGATTCGAGGTCAAACACCTCATTTTGATTATGTCGCGGCTGAAGTGGCTAAAGGGATTGCGGCTGCTGGTTTTCAAACCGGAGTTCCGGTAATTTTTGGCATTATTACAGCAGACAATATGCAGCAAGCTCTAGAAAGAGCCGGAATTAAAAGTAATCATGGCTGGAATTATGCTATGAGTGCGATCGAAATGGCTAGTTTGATGCGCCAAATTAAGGGGAACGGTGAAATGGAACCTTATAGCAGTAAAGTTGTTGGGCCTGCCGCTACCCAACCTTTACCAGCGGCGCTGAAAAATGCGATCGCCCCCGACTCCTCAGTTGAGCCATAATTAATTCATCCCACCATCAGCCAAAAATTTTCCGAATTTTTAGTTGACAAACCAAGATTTCTCTGACATACTAGTAAAAGTCTAGAGGTTGCGGGCATAGCTCAGCGGTAGAGCGTCACCTTGCCAAGGTGAATGTCGCGCGTTCGAATCGCGTTGCCCGCTTAGAAATGAAGTAATTTAATGTGATAATGAGTTACAGCCAAAGAGGTAAATCTTGGGTAACATATCCCAAAGCCAATCCTGAAGCCAAATTACGCCTATTCTGCTTCCACTATGCTGGGGGTGGGGCTGTGAGCTTTCGCTCTTGGTGGGATGATCTGCCATCAAAGGTTGAGGTTTGTCCGATCGAACTTCCCGGACGTAGTTTTCGACTCCAAGAAACTCCCTTTACTCAAATAGAACCGCTGATAGAGGCTCTCGCCCCAGTCGTCTTGCCCAACCTGACTAAACCCTTCGCTTTCTTCGGTCATAGTCTGGGAGCATTAGTGAGCTTTGAACTGGCGCGGGTACTGCGTAAAGAGTATAACCGAAGTCCATTACACCTGTTTGTTTCGGGACACCGTGCTCCCCAACTTCCCGATCGCCATCCGCCGATTCACGCTCTACCAGACTCGGAATTTCTGGAGGTACTGCGACGCTATAACGGTACACCCGAAGCCATACTAGAAAATGCGGAATTGATGGAACTGTTACTTCCGACTCTGAGAGCCGATTTTTCAGTAGTGGAAACTTACTCCTACAAGCCCGAAGCACCTCTAGATTGTCCGATTACAGCTTTTGGTGGATTAGAAGATTGGAAAGCTAATGCCTTGGATCTAGAGCCTTGGCGAGAACAAACCAACTCTGCCTTTTCTCTGGAGATGTTTCCCGGAGATCATTTCTTCATACACTCAGCCCAAACTCTTGTGCTGGAACGCCTTTCGCAATTACTGCATCAGATTGTTGAGACCCCATCCCAGGAGCTTGTTCAGGAAATGAAACCTCTATATTAATAAACAAAATCTGTTGAGAGTGCTAAAATGCAATACAGTATTTAGCTTTTAAGCTTTATTAAATCAAGAGCAGTTAAAAAATGGTGGAAATACCATATAATAAATTGTTCATGACGCGAATGTTTATAGTAAACCTTTGGATAAACTCGGTTTGATATAAGACCGCTTGTGCCATCTCCAAAAGCCCAGAAGATAGATTTAAATAGTGATTATCCCTGTCCCTGTGGACGAAGGGGGCGACTGATGCCCATTGTCCTGACAGAAGCCTTCGGCTGCAATAAATGTCAGCAAATATTTGTAGTGGAGGAAAATGGTCATGCGATCGAGCAACTCTCGACGACCTATCCCTACAAAAGATCGTGGCACTGGACAGGTAGTAGGTGGAGTAAAGCCTATCCGCGAATCAGAGACAGTTACCTACCTGTGGCGCTGTTAATCATTGTGGTAGTGTTTGTGGTAGGACTGTTTTTGGCTCCCAATTTACCAAAAGAACCTCACATCATCATTGGGTTTATCATGGGAGCAGTGGTGGCGTTGATGTTGATAGTCCTGATGTACTGGCTAGCTTACAGACGTTAGCTTTATGACCACCGAAACGTTTGATGGTTCAGTGAATCCAAATTTGATGGCGACAGTGCAGCGTGCCTATCACGCTTCTTTTGCACTGGGTACCATCAAAGGAGTCGATCGATCGCGTGCCGTGCAAGCAATGGCACAAGCACTAAAAAGTGCCTCTGACGATATTTTGGAAGCCAATACCTTAGACTTGGAAGCAAGTCGGGAAATGGCAATACCAGAATTAATTTTAGAGTGGCTAAAACTGACCCCTGAACGCCTGCAAACTACGATCCAAATGCTGCAAAGGTTAGGGGAGTTACCAGATCCGATGCGGCGAGTAATGACAGCAGCTTATCAGTTGGAACATTCCCAAACTTACTGCCAGTTGATGCCGTTAGGGGTAATAGCTTTAGTTTATGAGGCGTTTCCTGAATTGGGAGCGATCGCAGCTGGCTTATGTATGAAAACCGGGAATACTTTAATTCTTCGGGGTGGAACTGAAGCGAGTCATTCCAACAGTGTAATTGCTCAAGCTTTGCAGTCAGCATTACAGGGCGTGGGGATACCAGAGGGAAGCTTGGAACTTTTGCCGACCGATCAAGGTGGTTCTTTGCGGGATTTAATTACACAAGACCGCTACATTAATTTAATTATCCCTTACGGTCGTCCGAGTTTAGTGCAGCAGGTAGTACGCCAATCAACTGCACCAGTTTTGAAATCGGGAATGGGTAACTGTTATTTATTTTGGTCGCCTTCGGGTAGCTTGGAAGTAGCGCGTTGGGTGATTATGGATAGTCATCAGAGCGAGCCCGATCCGGTGAATGCGATCGAAAAAGTTTTAATTCATCCCAATCAAAAACCCTCTTCCTTAGTTACGCTGTTTAACAGCTTAAAGGAAAAGGGCTTTACCTTAAAAGGCGATACCAATTTAGTAGCAGAGTTTCCTGAGTTGAGAAGCACAAATGATTCGGAATGGAGTGAATCTTACCTGACTAAGACAGTAGCTTTTAAGCTGGTCGATAGTTTAGAAGATGCGATCGCTTGGATTAACCAATACAGCAGCGGTCATGCTGACTGTATTGTTACCGAATCTTACCAAGAAAGCCGCCAATTTGCCTTGGGTGTCAACAGTGCCTCAACTTACATTAACGCCAGTCCCAGATTTTCGCGAAATCCGGGAAAAGGAGACGCTATCTTTCTGGGAATGTCTAACCAAAAAGGACAGCGCCGAGGCTTAATCAGCATGGAAGCCCTGACAACGCTGAAGCACATTGTACAGGGAAATGGCAGATTTTAGGAGTTTCTCCTCAGGAGAGTTTTGAGTTTTGAGTTAGGGAGAGTTGGGGGAGTTTCTCGTCAGGAGAGTTTTGAGTTAAATTTCCTCATCTCCCCATCCCCCCATCCCCCCATCTCCCTATCTCCCCTGCCTACTTCTGCGCGAGTTTAACATTCTGGGCTAGACCGAAGAATTGCAGGACTTGAATTGTCATCCATGTCATATCAATTTCCCACCACTGTAAACCGTGACGGGCGGAATATTGAAAGGCGTGGTGATTGTTGTGCCAACCTTCGCCGTAGGTAACTAATGCTACCCACCAGCAGTTGGTGGAGCGATCGCCAGATTCATAAGTACGATACCCAAATTTGTGAGTAGCACTATTGACAAACCAGGTACAATGAAATACTGCGAATAAACGAAAAAAGATCCCCCAAACTACAAAAGGCCAGCCACCTAAAAGGTAGAGACCAATTCCCAGTATTACCTGTAACAACACAAAGTATTTTTGGAAAAACTGATAAACTGGGTCTTCGGCAAGATCTTTTGTAAATCTAGGTATATCGGCGTTAGCTGGACTATCAAATAACATCCAACCGATATGACTCCACCAAAAACCCCGATTTGAATCATGAGGATCGGGTTCTTGATCGGAATGGAGATGATGCAGGCGGTGTAAACCAACCCAATCGATTATTCCTCCTTGGCAGGCAAGTACTCCGCAGAAAGCTAAAAAGTACTCCAACCATTTTGGAGTTTGAAAACTTCGGTGAGATAATAAACGATGCCAACCTAAAGTGATGCCTAAGCCGCCTGTAACCCAGTGGAGGAAGACAGCCAAGCCGATCGCAGCCCAACTGAAATTACTGGGAAGTAGAGCAAATAATGCTCCGATGTGAACTACCAATAAACCAATTGCATGGGAAGTATTGGGGCGAAGTTGAGTTGAGCTTGCAATTGTCATGCAGGAACCTTAAAACGAATTGTCTAGCCCAATCTGCGCGATCTTAAAATCCGCATACCTATATCGTGAATGAGGAATTAATGAACAGCTTATCTAAGCTGCTTGAAGCAGAACAGGCACTATTTCCGATTTTTTCTGGAATTGACGCTCAGGTCAAGCAAAATCTTAAAAGAGTTTTAGCAGCTTTTGGTCGTCATCGCGTCGGAGCCCATCACTTTGCAGGTGTTTCCGGCTATGGACATGATGATTTGGGGCGGGAAGTTTTAGACAAGGTGTTCGCGGATGTTATGGGTGCCGAAGCTGCGGCGGTAAGAGTGCAGTTTGTTTCCGGTACTCATGCGATCGCTTGCGCCTTGTTCGGTGTCCTGCGTCCCGGTGACGAAATGCTGGCTGTCGTCGGTTCTCCCTACGACACTCTCGAAGAAGTCATTGGCTTGCGCGGTGAGGGTCAAGGCTCACTTATTGAATTTGGCATTAAATACCGAGAATTACCTCTGACAAAAGAAGGAAATGTGGATTGGGAAGCTCTCTCCCATGCGGTAGGTGAAAAAACGCGCCTGGTTTTGATTCAGCGTTCTTGCGGCTATTCTTGGCGTTCTAGCCTCTCTATTGCGGAAATTGAGCAGATTATCTACCTTGTGAAGCAGCAAAACCCGAACACAGTTTGCTTTGTGGATAACTGTTACGGCGAGTTTATCGAAACCCAAGAACCGACCCATCTGGGTGCTGACTTAATAGCAGGGTCATTGATTAAAAATCCGGGGGGTACAGTGGTCACGGCGGGGGGTTACGTCGCTGGAAGGGCAGATTTGGTGGAAGCGGCGGCTTGTCGCCTTACAGCCCCCGGAATTGGCAGTGCGGGGGGTGCAACTTTTGACCAAAACCGTTTGCTGTTCCAAGGTTTGTTTTTAGCACCCCAAATGGTTGGGGAGGCGATGAAGGGAACTTATTTGACTGGTTATGTGTTCGACAAGTTGGGTTATCCGGTGAATCCTCCCGCTTTAGCACCTAGACGGGATGTGATTCAAGCGATTAAATTGGGTTCGGCTCAAAAGTTAATTGCTTTTTGTAAGGTGATTCAGCAATTTTCCCCGATCGATTCTTACGTGGAACCTGTACCTTGGGATATGCCCGGTTATGAAAGTCAGGTGGTCATGGCTGGTGGTACGTTTATTGAAGGTAGTACTTTGGAATTTTCCGCAGATGGGCCTTTGAGAGAACCTTACATTGTTTATTGTCAGGGTGGGACGCATTGGACTCATGTTGCGATCGCACTGGAAGCAGCGATTGATGCGATCGGACCTGCTTAGAAAGTTTTGAGTTTTGAGTTTTGAGTTAAGTAGGTATAGTTAAATAAAGTGAAAACCAAGGCAGGCAGGATGCCTACCCCACAATAAAGCTGTAACTCTTGTGGGATGGGCATCTTGCCCGCCCCATCTTTAGATAACTATTATCACTTTATTTATTTGCACCTACTTAAAAGAAATGTTTAGTTTTAAATTAAAAACTCATCACTCATAATTTAAATAAGGGAAAATAAAAACGGCTAAAATTTTGATACTTCATTTTTTCCCTAGTTCCATTTTCTTTATGTGTCAACTCTTGGGAATGAATTGCAATGTACCGACGGATATCTGTTTTTCCTTTGAAGGTTTCTCTGCGAGAGGGGGGAGAACAGATACTCATCAAGATGGTTGGGGAATTGCTTTTTTTGAAGGTTTGGGATGTCGGATTTTTTTAGATTCTAAACCTGCGATCGCTTCGCCAATTGCTGATGTGGTAAGGTGTTATCCTATCCGTTCTACTCATGTAATTGCTCACATTCGGAAAGCGACTCAAGGAGAAGTTGCTTTAGAAAACTGTCATCCTTTCCGACGGGAACTTTGGGGTAAATATTGGGTGTTTGCTCATAATGGGAATTTACCAGATTTTCATCCCGAAAATGATGGTTTTTACCGAGCAGTTGGACAGACGGATAGTGAGAAAGCTTTTTGTTTGATTTTGAATGAGTTGCGATCGCATTTTCCCAAAGTTAAACCGCCTTTGACAGAACTTTATCCGGTTTTAAAGGAAGTAACCGCAAGTTTGGCCCAAAAGGGAACTTTTAATTATTTACTTTCTGATGGTTCCGACTTTTTTGCCCATTGTTCGACTAATCTTTGGTACATTGTAAGACAAGCGCCTTTTGCTGCTGCTCATTTAATTGACCAAGATGTGACGGTGGATTTTCAAAAGTTGACGACTTTGAACGATCGAGTGGCAATTATTGCGACTACTCCTTTGACTGATAATGAGGTTTGGACGCAATTTAAACCGGGAGAATTGTTAGTTTTTCAAGATGGAATGGTGAAAATTGGTGGTGAGTAATTGGTAATTAAATTTTTTAAACCGCAGAGACGCAGAGGACACAGAGAGAATAGAGAGAGTTTTTGCGAAAGTCGATAAATGTTGCTGAAATCATCTGTGATCATCTGTGTTTATCTGTGGTTAATAAACATGGTTTTTTCAATCAGTTAGGATTCTTATATAACCATTCTTGGCGTAATTTTTCGATCGCTTGTTCTTTGAGTTTTGCTTCTACTTCTATCCAAGGTGCTAATTTATAAGCATCTGGCATTACTGTGATTAAGTCGCTATGATGTGGATCGTTGAATGATTCTTTGCCATTGGAAATATGAACTAATTGCCATTCTGGTTTAGGCCAAGTTGTTTGGGCTTTGGCTAACATTTCGGCTATACTAGGATGGTCGTAACTATCAAGTTTTTCGTGGATTATATGATGATGAGCATCAAAAACCATTGGGATATTTGCGGCGCGACAAATGTGGAATATTTCACTGGCGCTGTAGGCGTATTCGTCATTTTCTAAGGCGATTCTAGAACGAATTGTTTCTGGTAAATTGGTGATTACATTAATTAGTCTTTCGGCGCGATCGCTTTTTCCTCCATGTATTTCCATTACTGTCCAAGGGGAACGTGGTAAACTTAATAAATCTAAAATTCTGGCATGAGTACTGAGAATTTTAATGCTGTTTTCAATAACTTCTGGTTTGTCGGAACTTAAGACGACAAATTGATCGGGATGAATCACAATTCTAATATTTAATTGCTGGGCGCGATCGCCAATTTTCCCCAATTCTTCGCTAAATTCTGTTAAGATATCCTCGCCAATGGTGTCATCAGCAAAGGGAAATAAAGCAGAAGTAACACGATATAATTTAATGTTGTTAGTTGCACAAAAAGCGATCGCACCATTGAGTCGCTGCAAGTTGTCTGCATATAATTCTCTTAACACCTTTGCTTGTTCTGTGGGTGTTAATGTTAACAATCTTTTGCGAGTAACAGTGCGATAACGCACTTTGTCAGAGGCGGTAATGCAGACTAAACCTAACTTTGGTAAGGTGGTTGTGCGATCGTTTTTTGTGATTAAATTCATTGTTTCGCGCCTTGGGGTAAAAAAGCAGCTGAATCATAATAGGTACGGAAACGCTGTACCTTTCCATATACTGTTTCTATAATACTCACACCTTGATATTTTAGCGGTTCACCTGATGTTAAAGTACCTTCAGAAATCCATTCTAACACCGCTGAACCATTGCTTTCTACCTTGTCGCCTTTTTTTAATTCGTCTGCCAAAATTTTGCTCCTATTTCGCTACACCTCTATTTGTTACATTGTGTTAACCGAGAGAAATTAAACATCAACCTAAATATAGAGATCCCAATTCTGGTAAAATATTCCTGTCGTTAATTGCTACTTTCTCATGTCTCTTGAAACTACCCCAGAATCAACCAGTACTACAGGTGCAGATGCGATCGATCTAGCTATTGCTAAAGGCATAGATTTTGATGGATCTCCCATTCCTACTGAAAAATTAGATCTTTATAATCAAGTTATGGCGTTGGAGGCGGGGAGACAACGTAGCGGAGTTAGCAATACAATGCGATCGCGAATTGTCAGAATAGGCGCAAAACACATTCCCCAAGATGAACTCAATCAAAAGCTAATTGATGCAGGATTCGCACCTTTAAAAGACAAAGAAATTGCCTTCTTTTACGGTGGAAAATAGCAGCAAAAGTCAGGTTAACTTAGACAGCTTTCAATAGTTGCAGCTACCGATTTAGCAAGACTAGAAAGTTCATAACCACCTTCCAAACCAAATAAAATTCGTCTGGTTAATTGCCAACAATAATTGGTGAATACACCATAATCTTGAGGTTGTAGATTTATCCATCCCAAAGAATCAGCTTGATTAGCATCATAACCAGCACTGACTATCAATAAATCTGGCTGAAAATTGCTAAGAAATGGCATAACTTCTCGTTCAAATCTCGGTTGATAATCAGCTAAAGTACTTCCTGCTGAAAATCGCAGATTTAAAACATTGTTATGTGCGCCATGTTCATCTTCTCTGCCAGTGAAAGGATAAAAAGGTGATTGATGCAAAGAACAATAAGCGATTTGGGGATGGTTTTCTACAATTTCTTGTGTACCATTACCGTGATGAACATCCCAATCTAAAATAGCTACTCGGTTAATTTCTGGTTGTTCTAAAGCATAGTAAGCAGCAAGTGCAGCATTGGCAAATAAACAAAATCCCATGCCAGTATCCGGTAAAGCATGATGTCCGGGAGGACGAGATAAAACAAAGGTTGGTTCTTCAGTTATTAGCACTTGTTGAACACCATCTAACCAAGCATTTACTGCTAACAAAGCGACATCATAACTATCAGGAGAAACAATGGTATCTGAATAAAAATCGCCGCCACCTTGTTTAGCTAATTGGGCAACTTTTTGAATATATTCTGCTGTGTGAACTTGTTGGAGAAGCGGGATTAAAGATGTTTGATTGACGGGAGTTGGCGATCGCCATTTTAGTCGATCGGCCCAAGGTACATTTTTGAGTAAAGATACAATTGCTCTCAATCTTTCTGCTTTCTCTGGATGTCGTTCTCCCGTGTTGTGGCGCAAAAACTCGTCTGAATAAATGATAGTCACCATAGTTGAAATTTGTTTATACTTAACAGCAAATCGTTGATACTTGATTCTTCAATTTTACAATTAGAAAGTTATGCAGTTAGGAAATTTAACAAACTACCCTTACCCATCACAAAGAAAAGTAATAATGGGAAAGCGAGGTGCAGTAGCGACGAGTCAAAACCTCGCAGCTTTAGCAGGAATAGAAATGTTATTAGCTGGGGGAAATGCGGTGGATGCAGCTGTCGCAATGGCGATCGCACTTACCGTAGTTGAACCCACCTCTAATGGCATAGGTTCCGATGCTTTTGCGATCGTTTGGGATGGCAAATTACATGGTTTAAATGCTTCAGGAAAAAGCGCCAAATCTCTACCTTTAGCAGCATTTACAAACTTAACAGAAATCCCCTCAAATGGATGGTTGCCTGTAACAGTTCCCGGTGCGGTTTCTGCTTGGCGAAACTTATGGGAACGCTGGGGAAAATTACCCTTTGAACAGCTATTTTCTCCCGCAATTCGCTATGCTGAAAATGGTTTTCCTGTTTCTCCAGTAACTGCAGAAGCTTGGCAACGTGCGGAAAGAATATTCTTACCTTTAAATCGTCCTGAATTTGCACATTTTAAACAAGTCTTTTTCCCCAAAAATCGCGCACCGAAAGCGGGGGAAATTTGGGGAAGTGAGTTGCATGGGAGGAGTTTGAGAGCGATCGCAAATTCTGGCGGCGAAAGCTTTTATAATGGAGAAATTGCCCAACAAATTGCTAACTTTGCCGCAGATACAGGCGGATTTTTAACTACAGAAGATTTAGCGAGTCATTTAGCAGATTGGGTAGAACCAATTTCTACAAACTATCGAGATTTAACAGTTTGGGAAATTCCTCCCAACGGACAAGGAATTGCCACTTTAATAGCATTAAATATATTAGAAGGTTTTGATATTGCTCAATATCCCCGTGAATCTGTCGAGAGTTATCATTTACAAATTGAAGCGATGAAATTAGCATTTGCTGACGTTCATCGTCACGTTGCTGATATCAGATTTATGACAGTTGCAGCAGAACATCTTTTAGATAAAAGCTATGCTGCTGAACGGAGAAATTTAATTAATGATACTGCGATTCCCTTAGCTGAACCTGGACTTCCGAAAGGTGGAACTGTTTATTTAGCAGCAGCAGATGGGGAATTAATGGTTTCCTTTATTCAATCTAATTTTGAAGGTTTTGGTAGTGGAATATTAGTTCCTGAAACCGGAATTGCTTTGCATAATCGCGGGTTAGGTTTTACCTTAGAAGCGGGACATCCTAACCAAATTGCCCCTGAAAAACGCCCATTTCATACTATTATTCCCGGATTTTTAACAAAAGATAATCAACCTTTAGGCCCCTTTGGAGTTATGGGAGGGCCAATGCAACCCCAAGGACATTTACAAGTAATATTAAATATGGTGGATTATGGCATGAATCCCCAAGCAGCTTTAGATGCACCACGCTGGTTTTTTGTCACTGGAAATAGAGTATTATTAGAAGAAAGTATTTCGCCAAAAATAGCTGAATTATTATTAGCAAAAGGTCATGAAGTGCGAGTAACTAAAAATACATCTTTGTTTGGTAAAGGTCAAATTATCTTACGGGAAAACGATGTGTTTATTGCTGGATCGGAACCTCGTGCTGATGGAATGGCGATCGCACTTTAGAGAAAATAGAATAAAATAGTTATTGTTGGAAAACTTCTCCGACCTTTAAGCGAAAAAGTATGAATAGAACACAGCAATTTACTGCAATTATTGAACGAGAAGGCAATGAATATGTATCATTTTGCCCTGAATTAGATATTGCTAGTCAAGGTAGCACTGTAGAAGAAGCGCAGCAAAATCTTATTGAAGCTTTAGAGTTATTTTTTGAAACTGCTGATGCTTCGGAAGTTCAGCGTCGTTTGACTGAGATCTTGCACCTGCATTTTAGCCCGCCCGGAAATCAATTTCCGGGCTAATAGCTCAAGTCCATTAAAATGGACTGGAAGCTTTTGAATACTAATACTAACTCTCTGTGAAGATGCGCTTAATTAAGCCCAATTTTACAGAGAATTGGTATTAGTATTTAGTCCTCTTTAGAGGAGTTTAGCTATTAGCCTGCGAATTGATTCGCAGGCGGGTTTTGCGATTGGTGCAAGCTCTGAGTTGAATACAAAATACTCACTCTACAATCAAACCCATCGCCTTTTTAATAATCTCATTTCGATTCACCATTTTCCCAATTTCTTCAGCTTCATAACGTCCTTCAAAAGCTTCTATTGCTGCATCTCTTAAAGCTGAATCATAAGCATCTTCTAGAGTTTCTAATAACTCTTCTTCAGTTAAATAATTGCCCTTTGCTTTGTGTCGCTTATTAGTACGTTGAATTTGCTTAACTGAATTCAGGATCGAAGTGTCCCAAGATTTAGTAGTACGATTTTCCGCTGATTGTTTGATTAAATGCAATAATAAGATAATACCAAAACTAAAAATTTTGTTGAGTTTATCAGATTTACTCATTTCTTCTAATTCTTCTACAATTAGCAGAGCTTCGGATATTTTGCCCTGATGCAACAATTCTTTTAATGTGAGTAACTCTTCCATAGTTTGTGAATCCTAAACATTTTGATTTCCCAAGTGTTGCTGACAAAAAGCGATCGCTTCCTCCAAATCACTAGTAACTTGAGGATAATTCATAATTGGCGGTTCAATAATTACCAAAGTAACTCCTAATTCTGCCGCTAATTGCCGTTTAATATTCTCTCCACCAGGCGCACCGGAAGCTTTAGTTACTACCATTGAAATTTGCCAATGTCGCCAGAGTTCCCTTTCTAAATTAATTGGAATAGGAGGACGCATAGCAAATAATTTATCTTGAGTAAAACCAGCGGCTAAAGCTGCTTCAATAGAAGTAGTAGCAGGTAAAACTCTGGCGAATAAAGTCGATCGCTCATGCCAATCTTTAAACAAAGGCAAAACTTTATACCCCACAGTAAAAAGCACCCTTTCCCCTACTAAATATTCCCCCGCTACTAACTGATTAAAACTATCCAAATAAATCAACCTCCCCCCCACCTCCCCATCTCCCCACCTCCCCATCTCCCCATCTCCGCACCGGGCGCGTTCAAAGCGTAAATAAGGAATATCTTTTTGAGAGCAAGCGGCGATCGCATTTTGGGAAATTTCCACTGCGTAAGGATGAGAAGCATCTAAAACCGCAATAATATTTTGTTCAGTTAAAAATTGATTGATTTGGGATAAATTGAAACGCTCTACCCAAACTTGCAGCAAAGGCGAAATTGGATAGAGCGATCGGGCACTTTCGGTAGTTACAGAAATTACCAAAGGCAACCCAATTTGGAGCAACGCTGTTGCTAATTTAGCACTTTCTCCAGTGCCGCCAATTAACCAGATTCTATCTTGAGTTTCTGTTTCCTTCTGCAACAGCTGACTCTCTGTTAACCTTTAAGGGCTTTCGTAAAATTGCGGCGAAAAGACTTATTCACCATTAACACAGGCCACAATAAGGCTAAAGAGATGCGAGTCGGCAAACTGCGTTGGAAGTTGGTCTTTTCAAAACCAGTCCAGAACTTCCAAACGCCACCAACGTAAGCCACCAACAATACTAGAAGAATTAACTTACCCATAAAATCTCCTACAATCCTACTTATATCTTAATTTCTGCATCTGAAAGTAGCATTCTTTACCCAGAATAGCAGATAGGATATTTAGCTGACGACTTTCATATAATCTAGCTGATTAAATTAATTTTAGCTTTACTCTCTGTCAAAATTTTGGCAACTGCAAAGCAAGTATATTTAGGAGCGCTCTAAATTTTGTTGCTCAAAACAGCACAATCAATCAATTATTAATGTAGTTTTGTTTAATGATAATTCTGGGGAGTTAACTGATTTGCTAAAAAATGTTTAACAAAAACTCTCTGCCGGGGAACCAGAGAGATAATAAAGATTGCGACGCTAGCTGGAACTGAGAATTGTATCATAACACTTCTGTTAGTTAGAAATTCAAAGCCAAGCTCAGCATCTAACCTAAAAGTTAGTAAGATTTGTGCAGAAAGATTATAAAAAGCTATCTGCCCAAAATGTAAACCTAGACAAAGAGGTGATTTGAGTAATTTGTTAGCCATGAGCAAAAATACTTGATAGGAGTTGAACCCACTTTGCCAAAATTAGTTAAGCTGATCTAACAGTCCAGATGTAATTACTGAGCAAACCTAAAATTGGTTCACTGATACCGGAGTCTGATGAAATGTATCTTAGGAGTTAGTAATAAACATCCCAAGATAGGTAGATACAATTATCTATTACCTGTTTAATAAAAATAGGGATCGCAGTCCCCGGTACTAGGTGTCACCAGGAAAATCGTATAATTACGAATAAGTACTTTATAGTGGTTAACCCAGCTATAACCACTAGACAAAATATCAGGGGCAAAGTGAATCAAAGTTTTAGTGGGGAAACCTAACTATCACTCAACCCGCCCTAATTGGTAACAAATAATTAAGAAGATAAAATAGGAGGACTTATGCGGGCAGTGCTGATGGCAGGCGGATCTGGAACCAGATTAAGACCGCTAACTTGCGATCTCCCGAAGCCAATGGTTCCTATACTCAATAGACCGATCGCAGAACACATCATCAACTTACTAAAAAGACATAGAATTACAGAAGTAATTGCCACATTACATTATTTACCAGATGTGATTCGTGATTACTTCCATGACGGTAGTGATTTTGGCGTACAAATGACCTACGCAGTGGAAGAAGACCAACCTTTAGGAACAGCAGGATGTGTCAAAAATATTGCCGAACTTTTGGACAAAACATTTCTAGTAATTAGCGGTGATTGTATTACCGACTTTGATTTAAGCGCCGCCATTCACTATCATAAAAGGCATCAATCAAAAGCTACTATAGTCCTAACTCGCGTGCCTAATCCGATCGAATTTGGTGTAGTAATTACAGACGAAGATGGACATATCAAACGGTTTTTAGAAAAACCCTCTACCAGTGAAATCTTTTCCGATACAGTCAACACAGGTATTTACATTCTAGAACCAGAAGTTTTAGACTTTTTGCCAGCTAACCAAGAAAGCGACTTTTCCAAAGATTTATTTCCCCTGTTACTGGATAAAGGAATACCAATGTATGGCTATATTGCCGAAGGTTATTGGTGCGATGTTGGTCACTTAGACGCTTATCGAGAAGCGCAATATGATGGATTATGTGGCAAAGTTAAATTAGAAAAAGCTTACGAAGAGCGATACGTCTCTGCTACCCTAGCGCGATCGACTTACGTCGGAGAATCAGGAATTTGGATCGGACAAAATACCTACATTGACCCCACAGCCGAAATAGAAGCACCAGTATTAATCGGAGACAACAGCCGCATTGGGCCAAGAGTACAAATAGAAGCCGGAACTGTGATTGGCGACAAAGTAACCATTGGCGCAGAAGCTAACTTAAAACGCCCGATCATTTGGAATGGGGCAATAGTCGGTGAAGAAGCTCAACTGAGTGCTTGCGTACTTGCCAGAGGTACAAGAGTAGACCGTCGCGCTCAAGTTTTAGAAGGCGCAGTCGTCGGTTCCCTGTCCACAGTAGGAGAAGAAAGCTTAGTTAACCCAGGTGTCCGGGTTTGGCCTAGCAAACAAATTGAATCTGGTGCCACCTTAAACATTAACTTAATTTGGGGTCAAAGAGCCACCCGGAATCTATTTGCTCAAAGAGGCGTTTCAGGATTAGCCAACATTGATATTACTCCAGAATTTGCTGTCAAATTAGGTGCAGCTTACGGTTCCACCTTAAAACCTGGGTCACAAGTAGCCGTTTCCCGCGATCAACGTAGCATCTCCCGCATGGTTTCTCGTTCCTTTATTGCGGGTTTAATGTCAGTGGGAGTTCATGTGCAGAATTTGGAAGCTACAGCTATTCCGATTACTCGCACAGTGATTTCTACTTTGTCAGTAGTCGGCGGTATTCATATTAGAATACATCCTGAACGGCCCGATCATATTTTGATTGAGTTTTTAGATTTGAAAGGAATTAACATTTCCAAAGCTCAAGAAAAGAAAATTGAAGGAGCGTATTTTAAGGAAGATTTACGTAGGGCGCAAATTGATGAAATTGGCAATATGGCTTATCCAAGTCAGGTGATGGATCTTTACATTACTAGTTTTGAAAAACACCTGACAACCCAGGCAATTCGCCATAGTAACTCCAAAGTAGTAATTGACTATGTTTATGCGGTTTCTGGTGCTGTATTGCCGCAATTGTTAGCTAAGTTTGGTTGTGATGCAGTAGTATTAAATGCTTCTTTGAATCAAACAGCTGTTTCCGCAGTGGAAAGAGAAGCATTGTTACATCAACTCGGTCATGTGGTAGAAGCATTAAAAGCGAATTTTGGGGTACAAGTATCTGGGAATGGCGAACAGTTAATTTTAGTGGATGAAACTGGCACACCAATTCGCGGGGAAATGCTAACCGCTTTAATGGTAGATATGATTTTGACTGCTAATCCGCGAGGAACAGTAGTAGTTCCGGTTGATACTTCCAGTGCTGTAGAACAAATTGCGCGACGACATGATGGTAAAGTAGTTCGGACTAAAGCTAATCCTAGTGCCTTAATGGAAGCTTGCCAAACTAACTCTCATGTAGTGTTAGGTGGTTCAGCAGAAATGGGATTTATTTTCCCGCAATTGCATCCGGGATTTGATGCGATGTTCTGCATTGCTAAGTTGATTGAAATGTTAACAATTCAAGAGCGATCGCTCGGCACAATTCGAGAAAACTTGCCTATAGTTTACCATAAAAGCCAAATAGTGCGTTGCCCTTGGACAGTTAAAGGAGCATTAATGCGCTATTTAGTAGAAACGCATCCGGCTGACTCTTTAGAATTAATTGATGGGGTGAAAATTTGCTCTTTAACTGATGATAGTTGGGTGTTACTTTTACCCGATGCTGGCGAACCATTAGTGCATATTTTCGTGAATAGTAGCGATCGCAGTTGGGTCGATCGTACCTTAAAAGAATACCGCTTTAAAGTGCAAAACTTCGTTGAACTAGAACAACGAGAACAAGCAATTAAATAGTTGTGTGGTAATCGATAATTGGTAGTAGGTAATTGGTAATTTATTCCAGGAATTATCAATTACTAATTACTAATTATAAAAAAAGTTGTAAAATAGTAATAAGGCCGACAAAAACAAACAATCATCACTCAAATTTTATTTATGAACAGCTGCATTTTAATGGCTGAGGTCGTACAAGATCCTCAACTGCGATATACACCCGATAACCTCGCCGTTGCTGAGATGTTAGTGCAGTTTCCCGGTGTCAAACCTGACGATCCACCAGCTAACTTAAAAGTAATCGGATGGGGAAATTTAGCCACAGAAATTCACGAACGCTGTCACCGAGGTTTGCAAGTAGTTATTGAAGGTCGTTTGGGGATGATCACCTTTGAACGTAAACCAGAAGGTTTCAAAGAAAAACGTGCAGAATTAACAGCACAAAAAGTTCATTATTTAAGTGCTAGTAACAGTTTTGCGGCGGCGACAACCGGGACAACAGCTACTTTAAACCAACCTACAAATACTAATCAAGACTCTTATCGTTCAAATAGTGCAGCAACTAAAAGCAGTACATCTTTTGCCACTGCTACTGCTACAAATACTGCCACTATTCCCGAAGGAAATGATGCACCTTTTCCAGCAGTTCAAACCACAACTACATCAAAACCAACAACTCCTGTAAATCCACCAGATGTGGATGATATTCCTTTTTAAGTTAGTAATAAATCTGGTTCGTTGTGGGGACTTTAGTCTTTTTATTTAAGAAAAAAACGACTAAAGTCGCCACAAAAAACTAATTGACTAAATTGCTTGAATCCACTCTTTAACTTCGTATTCAGTCCAAATACCGTTTTGCCAATAAGGATCTGCTTCAACTAACTGGCGAACGGTAGCTTCATCTGCCGCTTCGTAAATAGCAAAGACTTTTGTTAAGTCTTGAGTCGGACCAATTGTAATTAAAACACCAGACTCTTTTTGTGCTGCTAAACCATCTAAATGCGCTTGTCTGTAAGGTGTTCTTTTTTCCAGAACATCCTCACAATAACTTCCCCACATCACGTATTTTGGCATAAGGTAAATTTTCCAGAAATCAAATGTAATATAGCAATGTTAAACTCAGATATTGCACTTCTGAGGCAGAGCCTCTATTTTTCGTTCCCCGGTTGAACCGGGGAACGAGATTTAGGAGATTCTATCTCCCGGCAGCAAGATTTGAAGATGGCGATAAAAAATTACCAACTACCAACTACCAAAAGCACTAACTTCTGAGAGTGACTTGGAATTTTTCGGTTAAAGCTTCCCGGACTTGTTGATGTACAGATTCGATATCTTCTTCTGTGAGAGTTCGATCGCCCGCCCGATAAATCAACCGAAATGCTAAACTGCGTTGTCCTTCGGGCACATTTTCGCCCAAATATCGATCGAACAATTCCACTGATTCTAATAAAGTACCAGCAGCTTTTGCCATTACCCGTTCAATTTCTGCCACCGAAACTTTAGTGGGGGCGAAGAAAGCGATATCGCGATCGGATGCTGGATAACTAGAATAGGGTTTTAAAACCGGAGTGGAAATCTCCTCTTGATCCATCTGATTTAGTAACACATCCAGGTTTAATTCAAACACATAAACTGCATCGGGAAGACCTCTTTCTTGACGTAACTGGGGATGGAGTTGCCCGAAAGTTCCTAAGCGATCGCCTTGTACCCACAAAGAAGCAGTTCGTCCCGGATGTAAGCGAGAATCACGGCAATCTGGTTGATATTCTACCGTAATTCTTAACCGTTGAAACACACTTTCTAAAACACCTTTAGCTTCATACCAAGTCATTGGTTTTTCCTTTCCAGAATTTACCCAACGACCTACTGTAGGATCGCCACCGATAATTCCCGCTAAAGAATCAGCTTCCATTAACCCATCTTCTTCACTCCAGAAAATGCGCCCAATTTCAAAACCATTTAAAGCGCCATTTCCTTGCTCTAAATTATATTGGAAACTGTCAATTAATCCCGCAATTAGATCGGTGCGTAAAGCCGAATATTCGCTAAACATTGGGTTACGCAGTTTGATTTGTGCTTCTCCTTCCGGTTTACCCAAAGAGTAATGTACTAACTCTGTTAACCCTGCACCTCGTAAAGCTTCGCGCAATTTGCGGGTTAACAATTGGTCAATAGAAAGATAACCAGGTTCCGTTTCTTCGGGTAATTCTACACAGAAATTATCGTAACCATAAAGACGGGCAATTTCTTCGATTAAATCGATTTCCCGTTCTAAATCTCGATAACGGTAAGGTGGTACTGTAACTAACCAAACATCTTCATCTTCAGTGGGAGTAATTTTGCATCCCAAAGATGTGAGAATGGGGCGGATATCTTTTGGTTCTAATTCGCCAATTTCTTCGCCTAAATCGATCGGCCCTAAAATTTGATTGACTCGATCGAGACGTAATTCGATCGATCTAGTCCAGGCAGATTGATTCGGGCGATTATCGGATATTTCCTGTGTGACTGGAACTCCACCAGCTAATTCGGAAATTAACGCGATCGCCCGCCGACAAGCTAACTCTAATTCTGCCTGATTCACGCCTCTTTCATAACGTCCCGAAGCCTCAGTTCTGATTCCCAAACTGCGTGCCGAACGGCGAATTGCTGTAGGATCGAATAAGGCAGCTTCCAGCATGATACTTTGAGTTCGATCGGAAACTTCTGTCTCTTCTCCACCCATTACCCCCGCTAAAGCTACTGGTACATCGTTAGCAGTAATTAGCAAAGCTTGGGGTTGTAAATTGCGAGTTTGTCCGTCTAATGTTTTCAAAGATTCGCCAGTTTTAGCCAAACGAACACCGATAGTTAGAGAATTTTTACCCGTGACAGATAGCAAACTTTGGCGATCGAAAGCGTGTAACGGTTGTCCCCATTCTAAAAGTACGTAATTGGTAATATCAACCACATTATTAATTGGTCTAATTCCTGCCCCTTGCAATCTTTGTTGTAACCAAACTGGGGAAGGATTAATTTTGATATTTTCAATTACCGTACCAATATAAGCAGGACAAGCTTGGGTTTCTTCAATTTTTAAACTTAAAACCTCTTTGTTTCCCCCAGGAATTTTCCCTTCAGGAACGAATGGTAATTTCAAAGTTGCCCCAGTTAAAGCCGCCACTTCTCGCGCAATTCCAATCATACTTAAAGCATCGGCACGATTAGCTGTTGCTGTTAAGTCGAGAATCACATCATCTAAACCTAAAAGTGGGCGAACATCGCTGCCTAAATTGATGTTTTCTGGGTCAAAACTATGAATTCCCGATGATTCCTTTTCTAGCCCTAATTCTGCCAAAGAGCAAATCATCCCTTCCGATCGTACACCGCGCAGTTTAGTCGATCGCAATTTCAAATCAATTTTCGGCAGATATGTGCCAATAGTCGCAACTGGCACAAAGAGATCCGCCTTGACATTAGCCGCGCCACAGACAATATTTAAAGGAGTGCCTGAGCCAATATCTACCTCGCAAACTCTCAGCTTATCGGCGTTGGGGTGCGGTTGACAACTTAGCACCTTACCCACTACCACACCATCAGCCCAAGTGCGACGGTCCTCAATGTCTTCTACTTCAAACCCAGCCATAGTCAGCTTGTGGGCTAATTCTTCCGGGGTAATGGTGAAATCTACCAGTTCCCGCAACCAGTTCAGAGAGATCCGCATTGCTAAAATGCCTTTACTGTTGTCAGACTGTCTATTGTACCTAAAGTATCAACAATCCCGGCTTCTTTACTAGTCTAAGAATGCAGAAGGTAAAGAAAGGGAACTCCTGAACCGGATAAAATTTCCCTTCTTTACCCGGTACCCCTACGCCTAAAGTATGGTATTCACAGGATAGGGAATCATTTACCCGCTATGTAATTTTCATACCACTTCCAGTAATGATTACTTGCATCGCCAAAAATATTGCGTAAAAATACGTAATTATAAACCGAATTACAATATATCTGCAATGCTTATCATTAGTAATATCTCGGATTTAATCTCTGTTGACCACCATGATAATATCTCTGTATGTGATAAGCTCAGATTGAACGCTCTACCAGAGAATCATCCATTTTAGTTAAGATGGAAGTATCATTTTTAGCTTTATTGTCGAATCATTAAGTAATTTATTTGTTAGTTTTCCAGTGACAACGGGTAATCTAACTATGGATAGGTTAAATTTTATGTAATTTCAATGGAGGTGAATGTAGAAGAAACCAAGAACAGTTCACAGATTTAGAGGTTGCTTAATCAAATCTTTAATTGATTTGTTGCATACATAGTACCTTAATTGTTGGTTTTAGCCCGGATAATAAAAATAGGGCGCTCAAAGAATACTGAAATGATCCTATGCGCGAGTGACGCTGAATGAGCTATTGCTTAAATCCAGCCTGTCCTAATCCAGAAAACCCAGACCACGAAGAAAGTTGCCAAGCTTGTGGTTCACATCTCTTGCTGCGCGATCGCTATCGTGTAATCAAACCTCTGGGTCAGGGTGGCTTCGGAGCTACATTTTTGGCTAACGATCAATTATTGCCAGGAGAACCAAGTTGCGTAATTAAGCAACTCCGTCCCACGGCTACCGCACCTCACGTTTTTCAAATGGCCCGCGAGTTGTTTGAACGAGAGGCTAGAACATTAGGACAAATTGGTAATCATCCCCAAGTACCGCGACTGTTGGACTACTTTGAAGACCATCAGCAATTTTATTTGGTGCAGGAATATGTATCTGGGGATACTCTGCAAAGAGAAGTGAAACAAAATGGCCCCTTTAGCGAAGAAGGAGTCAAACAATTCTTAAGCGAAATGCTACCAGTACTACAGTATATTCACAGTCAAAAAGTAATTCACCGGGATATTAAACCTGCTAACTTAATTCGCCGCAACCAAGACCGCAAGCTAGTTTTAATTGACTTTGGGGCAGTGAAAAACCAAGTCAACCCAGTTGCGGGGAATAGCTCAGACCAAACAGCTTTAACAGCTTATGCTATTGGTACACCAGGGTTCGCACCCCCAGAACAAATGGCGATGCGCCCGGTTTATGCTAGTGATATTTATGCTTTGGGAGTCACTTGTATTTATTTACTAAGTGGCAAATCTCCCAAAGATTTGGATTACAACCCCTCGACTGGGGAAATGCTGTGGGAAAAGCACGTCCGCATGGTCAACCATTTGAGTGACCATTTTGCTAATGTGCTACGGAAAATGTTAGAAGTATCGGTGCGCGATCGCTATCAATCCGCCAACGATGTCCTCAGAGCCTTAGACCTAGAACCATACCTTGATAGTTTAGCCCAAGGCATGATTGCTGGGCCACCACCGGGATCTACTCCATCATCAGGTAGTAAGTTTGGCCCAAATTCCCTCAATAGTGGAACTGGTTCCAAAGGATCAGGCGCTGCCAATTCTGTAGTGAAAGCAGCAATGGCAATTCGTGCCAGACGCACTCGGCTAGAAGGAACAGATATCCATTCAGGAATTAGTGGCTATCGAGCTAATGTTAACAGAAATGCCGGAAATGTACCTAGTAGTGATAACTTTACAGGAAGTAAGAATAAAAATATTAAGCGCAAATTAGACGCGCAAGAAGTACAAACTTCCTACAACAAAGGTAGAAGAGATTTTGCTCAACAAAATCTCAGCTTACTTAATTTACAAAAAGTTGATTTATCAGAAGCTATTTTCCATCAAGCTAGATTAAATCGTACCAATCTGCAAGGCGCAAATTTATTTCATGCCGATTTTGGCAGAGCAAGTTTAAATCAAGCAATTCTCCGGGATGCTAACTTAGGTAGAGCTTATCTGAGTTATGCTGATTTAGAAGGGGCAGATTTGCGTGGGGCAGATTTGAGTTATGCCCATCTAATGAATGCCAATTTGAGAGGGGCAAATCTCTGTGGTGCTAACCTTACTGGTGCCAGAATTACAGAAGAACAGTTAGCAATGGCTAAAACTAACTGGATGACAGTACGCCCCACCGGAAAACGCGGGATTTGGTAAGGGATTGAGGACTGGTGACTCTTGGGACTCTTGGGACTCGGGGACAGGAAAAAGTTCTAATGACTAATGATTAATGACTAATGACTAAGACAGCACTAATTACAGGAGTTACAGGTCAAGACGGCTATTACTTAAGCCGATTCCTTTTGCAAAAGGGTTATCGAGTGGTAGGCTTGGTATTACCTCAACGGCAAAGTAGTCTGGCAAAGTTGGGTTCTTTGGTTAACAAACTAGAGATTTATGCCGTCGATCTGACTGATAGTAGAGTGCTTTCTGGCTTACTTGAACAAGTACAACCTCAAGAAATTTATAATTTAGCTGCTCCTAGTTTTATTCCAGATTCTTGGAATAACCCACTCGAAACCTTAGATGTAATCGCTGGAACAACAACTCGATTTTTAATGGCGATTCGTCAAGCAGGTGTGAAAGCTCGATTTTATCAGGCTAGCAGTTCGGAAATGTTTGGGCAAGTAGACCCTTCGCCTCAAGATGAAAATACGCCCTTTCGACCGATGAATCCTTACGCTACAGCCAAATTACACGCCCATTGGACAATGGTGCATTATCGTCAGCGTTATAATTTGTTGGCTTGCAGTGGCATTTTATACAATCATGAATCTCCCCGCCGAGCAACGCAGTTTGTGACTCGGAAAGTGTGTTTGGCAGCAGCAGCGATTAAATTGGGAATTAGCGATCGCTTAGAACTTGGCAACTTGGATGCGAAACGCGATTGGGGTTATGCGGAAGATTACGTACAAGCAATGTGGCGAATGTTGCAACAAGACCAACCAGAAGATTATGTGATTGGCACCGGAAAACTACACAGTGTCAAGGAATTAGTAGCTACAGCTTTTGAATGCGTGGGATTAGATTGGACTCGCTATGTGGTAGTGAATCCCAATTTAGTCCGCTCTGACGAGCATTTTCTGTTAGTAGCTAACACCAAAAAAGCTAAACAAAAACTGCAATGGCAACCGCAAATGAGCTTTGAGAACCTAGTAGAAAAAATGGTACTCAAAGATTTGGAGCGATTGCAGAATGGCACAATTGCGACTAGTGCTAAACCTTAGTTAAGCAGGGGAACTCTCTGTGCTCTCGGTGCTCAAGAGAAAAATTAGGAGTTAGTTTGAGCAAAGAGCAACAGATTTGGGAACTCTATTAAGTAGGTGAGTTGATCTGCACCTAGCTTGAATATGAATTTAAGGATAAGAAGGAAATAAGAAGGAAATGAACAGTGAACAGCGGTACTTATTTGTTTTCTTAGAAATCGTTGGTGTTGAAGGTGGGATTCAATCCTATATTAAGGATATTTGGCGAGCTTATGTGGGATTGTCTGAACAACCAACTGCGGATGTATTTTTACTCCGTGATGCACCAGTAAAAAACAATCCTTTTGCTACCAAAAAGCTGAGATTTCATTATTTCAAAACCATAAATCCGATGTTAGGGCGAGTTTGGATGATTGCGGCTTTAGCAATTTATCTTTGGCGATATCGTCCCGATCATGTTTTTTGCGGTCACATTAATTTAGCACCTTTAATTCAAACACTTTGCCAAAACAGGGGAATTCCTTATACGGTTTTGACTTATGGTAAAGAAGTTTGGGAACCGTTAGGGCCAAAATATAAAGAAGCTTTGCAACAAGCGTCGGGTATTTGGACAATTAGCCGTTATAGTCGTGACCAAGCTTGTCAAGCTAATCAGATTAATCCTAAATTTGTGGAATTTCTGCCTTGTTGTGTAGATGGCGAAACCTTTACTCCGGGAGAGAAGAATGCTGCTTTGGTGGAGAAGTATAATTTGGCGGGTGCTAGGGTGTTGATGACTGTGGCGCGACTGTGGTCTGGGGATATTTATAAGGGTGTAGATGTGACGATTCGGGCGCTACCTGCGATCGCGCAAACCTACCCCAAGGTAAAATACCTAGTAATCGGTCGTGGTGACGACCAACCAAGATTAGCGCAATTAGCAAAAGATTTGGGTGTTGCTGACAAAGTGGTTTTTGCAGGTTTTGTACCCACAGAACAATTAGTGGAACATTACCGCCTCGCAGATGCTTATATCATGCCTTCCCAAGAAGGATTTGGCATTGTATATTTAGAAGCGATGGCTTGCGGTGTTCCCGTGTTGTCTGGTGACGCTGACGGTTCAGCTGACCCGTTACAGGATGGACGTTTGGGTTGGCGAGTCCCTCACCGTAACCCAGAAGCGGTAGCAAAAGCTTGTCAAGAAATTCTCCAAGGCGAAGATCAACGTTGTGACGGGAAATGGTTACGACAGCAAGCTTTAGCCCAATTTGGTAGAAATGCTTTTCGCCAAAGACTGAAAGAATTATTAGAGGCTACAGACCGTTTTTGTGGTTAAACCTTTTGAAGAGATTCACGACTTATTGGGGTAATTCATGAATTACTCCTACTTAATGGTTCGACCATTAAGGATTCGATGAAGCAAGAAGAAAACATTGAATTTACTAAGGTGTGAGTACATTACTAGCAAACTGCCCTTGCACGTTACCTGCTGGCGCATAGTGACAGACTACATAGAAGGCGTTGAAGTTACGACCATTAACTGTTGCCTTTCCTGGTGCTGCACCGCAGCCTAATTGGGTACTATTCTTCCAGACAACCTGGGTAAAATGTCCAGTAGCCGAAGAAAAAACTGGATTGGCGTAGTTATAGAGGGAAGATTCGTCGTACCATGATTTAACTGCTGACTTGCCCAGGTCGGCTGAGTTGAACGAGGGTGCGGTAGTGTAATAAACGAAGAGGTTTTCTCCAGCGTTGTTCCGTTGACTGCGGGAACTGTGTTGAAGCCCTACATTACTAGTTGCTAGGTGTTGTGCCCAAGCTTGAGCGGTGCTGTTGAGAGACTCACTAATAGTCATGTTAGGGCTATGATGCTTGACTCGATAGGTATTGTGTGCAGATAAAGCATTACTAAGGAAGGTGGTTGAGTCGATCGATGTCTGTGCTAAAGCTCTCAATGGAATGGGAGCTTTAACTATTAGTCCCATAGCTAATGCTGTACCTGTGGTTAGAGTGAGAATGGAAAAGAATTTGTTCATGGTTTTGACTATGCGCTATAGTGTTGATTTAAACATCTAGGAGTACAGGTGTGAGGGTTTTTTTACTATGTTGTTAAAAAAATAGTGCCTGAGATTATTAAACGCGCCAAAGCTACTGAAGTAAGAACTCGCTATGCTAGATTCAGACCAAGATCGAGATGCAGGAAATGAGCATCAAAAATTTTCAGTTTAATATTCCAGGTTTAGGCTGCGCCCTCAGTATTTTCTTGTCGTTTTGGCTGTTAAGTGCGATCGGGCTTGGCTGGCTAGCGAATTCTGTGTTAATTCTAATGGTGTGTTTGGTGACACTACCTGCGATCGCATTTTTTGTGTTTCGCTGGTGGTTAAAGCGCAATTTGGTAGAAGATAATTGTCCCGTTTGCGGTTATCAATTCACTGGTTTAAATCAAACTCAAATGCGCTGTCCTAGTTGTAGCGAACCTCTGTTAATTGAGCAAGGTCACTTTCAACGGGTTACACCACCAGGAACAATTGATGTCCAAGCAGTAGAAGTGTCGGCTAAACAAATAGAAGAATAAATGTTTGTTGTGGCGACTTCAGTCGTTTATTTGCTTAATGATTAGGACTGAAGTCCTTACAACAGACCGATTTTTTATTAGTTATGACGGTGAACGAGGGTGGTACTTGCTTGGTCTACGGGAACGAGCAAGATTTCACTAATATTAACGTGAGTTGGTCGAGTGACGCAGAAAAAAACCACATCTGCAACATCATCTCCGGTTAATGGTGTGAGTCCTTGGTAAACTTTTTCAGCGCGTTCAGTATCGCCATGAAATCTCACTTGACTAAATTCGGTTTCAACTAAACCTGGATCGATGCAACTAACGCGAATTGGTGTTCCTAAAAGGTCTTGTTTTAAGCCTTCAGAAATTGCTCTAACTGCGGCTTTGGAACCACAATAAACATTACCACCTGGGTAGGTTTGCCGACCTGCAATTGAGCCAATATTTACTACGTGACCTTTACCACGACTAACCATTCCCGGAACCACATAACGGGTAAGATAAAGTAAACCTTTGACGTTGGTATCGATCATTTCTTCCCAATCTTGAAAGTCGCCTTCGTGGAGTTTACTTAATCCGCGACTTAACCCAGCGTTATTGATTAAAATATCGATATTTTGCCAAGATTCTGGGAGAGAGTTTAGGGCGGTTTCTACGGCTTGGCGATCGCGCACATCTAATTCTATCAAGTAAATTTCAGTAGTAAACTCTTTGTTGAGGCGATCGGCTATTTCTTGCAATTTTTCCTTACGTCTTGCTGCTAGAATTAGCTTTGCGCCCGCTTGAGCAAATACTTGAGCACAGGATGCACCAATTCCGCTACTTGCGCCAGTAATTAGAACAATTTCATTTTGAACTGAAATCATATATTTAATCAATTCTTAGACGTAGGATAGGCATCTTGCCTGTCACAGATCATGGTAATGGCAATGGCAGGCAAGATGCCTGCCCTACGAGTAATTAACGCAAGTTTTTTAACCGGAAGTTCTGCCAGGACGAGAGGGACGTGCTGGTGCAGGAGAATTAGAACGAGTAGGTTTAGGATTGTTTCTTCCCCCAGCAATTACAGGTAATCTTTGGGAAACAATAGTAATGCCATCTGAACGAACTAAGACAGCGGAAATCCAATATTTACCAGGGTCATTTGGGGCACGTCCAACTTTAAAAATGCCGCCAGCATTTAATGGTTCTAATTGTATTTTTGGTGAATTGAGATAGTTATTAGGGTTGATTTCTTCGAGTAAAGCTGTACCTACTAACAAGTTATCTTTGAGTGGTTCTTTGACTACAACATCGAAATTAAATTCTTGACCTGTGCGGACTTGTTCGGGCAATTTAAAATTAACTGTAGGGGGTTTTTCGCCAGAAGTTAATTGAGTTTTTTCGCTCAAAATCTCTTGGTTAACAATTTTTTGATTTTCCAAGCGTTGTTTGGAACTAATTGTAGCGTTGAAACTCCATGTTCTGCCATCTACTGGCTGAGTTCCTGTAATATTTGTGACTGTTTCGGCGACTATGCCATTACCTTGATTTTGCCAAGATTTTAATTCGGTGCGGTATTTCAATTGAGGATAACGTTGCCAAAGTTGGGTGAGGGTTTTTTCCATGCTTTCGCGATTTAAGCCGTCGCTGTTGCTAAAATTTGCGCCGTAAAATTGCATTACTGCTTGAACATTGCGGCTATTTGCTGCGGCATCAATTTGCGCTAAAGTATTTTTTAATTCCGGTGGCGCAGAGTCAGGACTGGCAGCTTTGGCAGTTGCCCACCCAGAGGACAATCCCAATGTTAACAAGAAAGCTACGGGTAAAGTTGTGGGTCGAAAATTTAGAGGATGTGGCATATTTTGATATTTTGAGAATCAGCCTAAAACACCAGATTTGTTTAGATGTTAACTGAGAAACAGAATTTCGATCGCCAAGCTGCTTCCCTAGAAGGTAATGCTTCAGCACCACGACGACTGTTAATTGCTGCTAGTGGTACTGGGGGACATTTGTTTCCGGCGCTAGCTTTAGCAGAACAATTGTCAGATTACCAAATTGAGTGGCTGGGTGTCCCAAATCGCCTGGAAAAAGATTTGGTTCCAGCTAAGTATCCCTTAAATACGATCGCAGTGGAAGGTTTTCAACAGCGTTTTGGTTTAGGTACGTTGAAAATTGTCGGTAAGTTTACCACAGCAATTCGTAGTTGTCGAGAGTTGCTAAGACGGGGAAAGTTTAATGGTGTGTTTACTACGGGGGGTTATATTGCGGCACCTGCGATTATTGCGGCGCGATCGCTCAATTTACCTGTTATTCTACATGAATCGAATGCGATTCCGGGTAAAGTAACGCGATTTTTTGGGCCTTGGTGTCAGACTGTAGCGGTAGGGTTTGCAGCTGCGGCGAAGTTGTTGCCTGGTTGTAAGACAGTTTATACTAGTACGCCTGTGCGATCGCAATTTCTGACTCCAGAAAAACACGATTTACCCATTCCCGATGATGTGCCTTTAATTGTTGTAATTGGTGGTAGTCAAGGCGCAGTAGCGGTGAATAAATTTATTCGTCAAAGTGCGAAAACTTGGTTTGATAATGGTGCTTGGGTAGTGCATCAAACGGGAGAAAACGATCCAGATGTCGCCAATTTACAACATCCCCATTATTTCCCAATGCCATTTTACAACAACATGGCTGGACTGCTACAAAGGGCGGATTTAGTAATTAGTCGTGCGGGTGCAGGTTCTTTAACGGAATTAGCAGTAATGGGGAAACCTACAATTTTAATTCCCTATCCTTTCGCAGCAGAAGATCATCAAACTTACAATGCAAAAATCTTTGTTGATTCTGGCGCAGCTTTAGTATTTAAGCAATCTGAATTAACGCCGGAAATTTTAAGAAAACAAGTTTTAAGTTTATTAGAATCACCGGATAAGTTACAGCAAATGTCTGAAGCTGCGTTGAGTTTAGCTGTGAAAGATAGTGCAGAAAGATTAGCCAAATTAGTGAGGCAATTTGTGGAGTAGAAGTGACGGAGTAAATTGACAGGCAAGATGCCTGTCCTACAAGACAGGGGAAGAGTATTTAGGTATCTATTAAAAACTGATATCTATCTACTTTTATCTTTGCATACAACAAAAAAGTTAACGGTAACATCTGCGTTCATCTGCGTTCTAAAAAAGCTTACTGGTCTTCAACATGGTCGATCGCACTTTGCTAAAATTAAGTCAGGATTTCCGAGGAAAAATTGCCATGCTGCAAACCGAATCAAAAACCATGAATCTGGAGGAATTCTTGGACTGGTATCCAGATGGTTACGGTCGTTTTGAATTATATGATGGAGTAGTTGTCGAAATGCAACCAACAGGAACACATGAACAGGTAGCTGGAGAATTTGGTAGTGAGTTAGCGATCGAAATTCGTCGCTTAAAACTTCCGTATTTCATTCCTCGACAATGTATAATTAAGCCGATTGATTCTGATAAGTCAGGTTATATTCCAGATGTAGCTGTTTTGGATTGGAATGCGCTGAAAGATGAACCAATGTGGAAAAAGCGATCGCTAATTACCAAAGGTGAAACAGTAAGATTAGTTATCGAAGTAGTTAGCACAAATTGGCAAGATGATTATCTACTAAAGTTAGGAGAATACGAAAAGCTAGGTATTCCTGAATATTGGATTGTTGATTATTTAGGTTTAGGTGGTAGACGCTATATTGGCGATCCGAAACAACCGACTATTTCGGTTTATCAAATGGTTGAAGGGGAGTATATGGTGAATCAGTTTAGAGGTGAACAACGGATTCAATCAGCGATTTTTCCAGAGTTGAATTTAACAGCAGAACAAATTTTTAAAATTGGGGAATAAGGAGAGCGATCGCAATGATTACAACCACGAAAAAAGTAAGTTTTGCCGAATATCTTAAGTATAATGATGGCACTGATAGAAAGTATGAATTAGTCAACGGAGAGTTAATCCAAATGAGTTTAGGAACAGGGAAACATGGGGCGGTTACTAAATTCTTAGAACGAAGTTTCGATGATGAAATTGGTAGAATTGGAATTAATTGGACGGCGCAAAAGTTTGCTGTTGGAGTGCGATCGCCTCGCCGAGGAAGTTGGGATACTTCCCGAATTCCAGATATTACAGTATTAACAATAGAACAATGGGAATCACTTGCTAATCGAGAATTAGTAATTGACAAAAATGAAACTTCCCCAATTTTAGCAGTAGAAGTAGTTAGTGAATCAACTAAAACTACAGATTATCGTGCTAAACGTTCTGAATATGCAGTATTGGGGATTTCCGAATATTGGATTGTTGACCCAATAGATGAAGTAGTAATAGTATGTTCTTTAATCGAAGGTTTTTATGATGCAGTTTCCTTTCGCGGTGAAGAACGGATTATTTCTGGGAGTTTTCCCGAATTAAACTTGAGTGCAATGCAGGTTTTACAAGCAGGAAAGTGAAAATGATTACTAAACTAATGGTGCAACCTTCCTCCTGGGTAGAGTCGGGAATTAAAATCAGCCAAGTGAGAAACCTAAATTTATTTAAGTTTACGGATGAACTTCAATCTCGTTTAGATGAACTAGCAGAGAAAAACAAAAATGGATTGTTAAATTCAGAAGAAGAAGCTGAATTAACTGGAATTTTAGAATTAGACAGGATTTTTACTTTAATAAATGCCAGAATTATTGCCGAGTCATGACAATCAGTAATAACACGCGGCAGTTAGTTCGAGAAAGGGCAAATTATCTCTGCGAATATTGCCATTCTTTGGAAGAAGCAAGTGCGGCGCAATTTGCGATCGATCATATCTTACCTCAGTCTCTCGGTGGTTCAGACCAACTTAGTAATTTAGCCTTAGCCTGTGAGCGTTGTAATGGATATTTTTCACACTCGCCAGTAAATACTGCATAACCTCCTGCATCCCAGACATATAAGGAGACAAAGTGAACAAAAAGTAGGTGCAGAGATGGCTAAACAGAATCAAACAGACAAAATCTCCCAGAAATCGCCCTTATTCGGGATAGGGCATTATAGTTTAGCAGTATTCACTTGTATTTTATTGTTATCGGAATCAGTAGTTGCCGCACCGAGACAATTATCACCTGATTTTCAGGATAAATCCTCGCAGATTGCCCAAGGTAGTGAGCAAGAAAAGACTAAAGCCGCTGCTGTAAGAGTCATGCAGGAAGGATTAGAACTATATAAACAAGGAACAGTAGAATCTAAGAGACGAGCGATCGCAAAATGGGAAGAAGCACTTTCACTTTATCGCGCAGTAAGTGAAAAAGCAGGAGAAGGTGTTATCCTCTTTGGGATTGGTCGTACCTACTTCGACTTAGGAGAATCACAGAAAGCACTCTCGTACTTTAACCAATCCCTGCCCTTATTTCGTACAGTGGGGAATAAAGAATGGGAAGCTAAAAATCTGATCAATCTTGGTCATACCTACTATGCTTTAAGAGAAAACCAAAAGGCGCTGGAGTACTTCAATCAATCCTTACCCTTATTCCGTGCGCTGGGTGACAAAGCATTTGAAGCTGTTAACCTTTGGGGCATTGGTCGAGTTTACAATACTTTGGGAGAACAGCAACAAGCACTAGAGTACTACAATCAATCCTTGCCCTTAAGTCGTGCAGCGGGTGACAAAGCTACGGAAGCTGCTATCCTTATGGAGATGGGCAGAATGTACGATCGCCAAGGAGAAAAACAGAAAGCACTCGCTTACTTCAACCAATCTTTGCCCCTATTTCAACAAGTAGGAAATAAAACAGAAGAAGCTACTACCCTCAACTACATTGGCTTTGTCTACTTAGATTTAAAAGAAAAGCAAAAAGCACTTGATTCTTTCAACCAATCTCTCCCTTTATGGCGAGAAATCGGGAGTAAAGCTGGGATAGCTTCTACCTTCGTAGGCTTTGGTGTTGTCTACTATGATTTAGGAGAAAAGCAAAAAGCTCTTGATTACTTTCATCAATCTCTCCCCCTATTCCGAGAAGTAGGGTATAAACCAGGGGAAGCTGCTAACCTTTGGATCATTGCCAACATCTACGATAATTTAGGAGAAAAGCAGAAAGCACTTGATTACTACAAACAATCTCTTCCCCTATTACAACAACTAAATGATAAACCCAGAATAGCTGCTACCCTCAGCAATATTAAGCGATTATCACCTTAATTTGGCAGCGATTACTTCAACCAATCCAGAAACCCGGTTTCTTGAAGAAACCGGGTTTCTTTGTACTTCGTTACTGCATACCCTTGACTATCCCAGATATATAAGGATACAAAGTTAACAAAGCTCAGGTGTAGGGATGGCTAAACAGATTCAAACAGACAAAATATCAAATAAATCGCTCTTGTTGGGAAGAGGGCAGAAGAGATTAGCAGTATTCATTGGTATTTTATTGTTGTCCGAGTCAGTTCTTGCTGCACCGAGACAGTTATCTCCTCTTGTTCAGAGGGAATCATTGAGGATTGCCCAACAGTCAGCAAGTAGGGGGGAAGAGGAGACTAAGGCTGCTGCTGAAAGAGTTTTTGCAGAGGGAGATCAACTATATAAGCAAAGAACAGCAGAATCTTTGCGACAAGCAATTAAAAAATTTGAAGAGGCACTTTCACTTTATAGGACAGTAGGGAATAAAGCTGGGGAAGCTGTTACCCTGTTGGTTATTGGCACAGTCTACTCAGCTTTAGGAGAAAAGCAAAAAGCCCTGGAGTACTACAACCAATCCTTGCCCTTGATGCCTGCGGTTGGGGACAAGAAAGTGGAGGTTGTTATCTTTAACAACCTTGGCAGTGTTTACGATGATTTGGGAGAAAAGTACAAGGCACTGGAGTACTATAACAAATCTCTATCCTTAAGTCGTGTCCTGGGAAATAAGGCTTTAGAAGCCTTTACCCTCACCAACATGGGTAAAGTCTACTCAAATTTGGGAGAAAAGCAAAAGGCACTCGAGTACTACAACCAATCTCTGCCCTTATTCAGACAGGTGGGGGACAGAGCAGGGGAATCCCTTACCCTTAACAACATTGGCAAAGTCTACTCAGATTTAGGAGAAAAGCAAAAAGCACTCGATTACTTCAACCAATCCTTACTCCTATACCGACAAGTGGCACATAAAGCCGGAGAAGCTGCTACTCTCACCAACATTGGCGGTGTCTACTCAGATTTAGGAGAAAAGCAAAAAGCACTCGATTACTACAACCAATCCTTACTCCTATCTCAACAAGTGGGAAATAAAGCTCTAGAAGCTACTACCCTCAACAACATTGGCGGTGTCTACTCAGATTTAGGAGAAAAGCAAAAAGCACTCGATTACTACAACCAATCCTTACCCTTAAGACTACAAGTGGGAGATAAAGCAGGGGAAGCTACTACCCTCTATAATTTTGCCATCCTTGAACGCGACAAAGGCAATCTCAACGAAGCTCTTACTAAGATTGAAGCTGCCATTAAAATAATAGAAGAACTCCGCCTCAAAATCGGCAGTCAACAACTCCGCGCCTCTTACTTCGCCACAGTCCAAAATTATTACGAACTCTACATTGACTTATTAATGCAGTTGCACAAAACCAACCCTTCGCAAGGTTATGATGCCAAAGCACTGCACGCTTCCGAACGCTCAAAAGCACGCTCTTTGTTAGAACTTCTCACCGAAGCAAACGCCAACATTCGTCAAGGTGTAGACCCCAAATTACTAGAACAAGAACGCAACTTGCAACAACAACTCAACGCTGCTGAACAAAACCGAGTTAAACTTTTGCAAGGTCAATATACAGATAAACAATTAGACAATCTTAAACAACAAATCGAAAATCTCATCACCCAACTTCAGCAAGTAGAAGGGGAAATCCGAGTTAAAAGTCCTCAATATGCCGCATTGAAATATCCCCAACCTCTGACTTTGCCAGAAATTCAACAACAAGTACTCGACGACAACACGATTCTTTTAGAATATTCATTAGGCGAAAACCGCAGTTATCTCTGGTTAGTCAGCAAAACAGAAATCACCAGCTACGAACTACCCAAACGCGCCGATATCGAAGCAGCTGCTCAAGCTTTTTACGCACAAGTGAAATCCTCGGAAATAGGTAGCCCAGAAGTGGGAATGAAATTGAGTCAAATGGTACTCGCACCTGTGGCGAATCAACTGGCGAATAAACGATTAATTATTGTTGGGGATGGTGTTTTGCAAACTATTCCCTTTGCAGCATTACCGATTCCTGTTTCCGCTACTTCTCCCACGCCGCTAATAGTTCAAAACGAAATTGTTACTCTACCTTCTGTTTCTACCATAGCCATTTCACGCAATCAACTGAAAAACCGCACTCCGGCACCAAAAACCCTCGCTGTAATTGCAGATCCAGTTTTTAATATTAATGATGAACGGTTGCAAAAATCCTCATTTGGGCAAAGCAACTCTAGAGATTCTACTGCCTTAAAAAGATCTCTAATTGATGTAGGTGTCACTCTCCAACGTCTCCCTTTCACTCGCAGAGAAGCAGAAGCTATTCTCACTCTTGTTCCTGAAAATCTCCGCACTTCTGCTTTTGACTTCTCCGCTTCTCGCCTCACTGCAACTAATCCCAACTTAGCTCAATATCGCATTGTTCACTTCGCCACTCACGGTTTAATTAATAGTATTAATCCAGAATTATCCGGTGTTGTCCTATCTTTGGTAAATGATAAGGGTGTGGATGAAGATGGTTTTCTGCGTCTTAATGATATTTTTAACTTGAATCTTCCGGCTGAACTCGTGGTTCTTAGTGCTTGCCAAACTGGACTGGGAAAAGAAATGAAAGGAGAAGGTTTGGTAGGTTTAACTAGAGGTTTTATGTATGCTGGTGCAAAAGGTGTGGTGGTAAGTTTGTGGAGTGTTCAGGATGCGGGAACATCGGAATTGATGAAGAAATTTTATCATCAAATGTTAGAAAAAAAGTTGACTCCTGTGGCGGCAATGAGGGCTGCACAATTAGAAATGATCCAGTCTGAACAATGGAAATCTCCTTATTATTGGGCGGCGTTTGTGGTACAAGGTGAATGGAATTAAGTAGGTGTAAATAAATAAAGTGATAATAGTTATTTAAGGATGGGGCGGGCTGGATGCCCACCCCACAAGAAAGCTGCAACTCTTGTGGGGTGGGCATCCTGCCCGCCTTAGTTATCACTTTATTTATATCTACCTAATTAGTGGAAATTCAAAACAATAATGTAGAGACGTTATATATAACGTCTCTACATATTATTTTAAGTTAAGCTTTTAGCTTTTTACTTGGCTACCATGCAGTCTGGGATCGTCAGAATTAGCCTTGTTTGTTGTGACAGGTGGGGTAAATTTGGAAACTTGTCCGGTAGTTTTAGCATAAGGTAAAGATTCACCTGCTACCAAAGCTGCTAAATTTGCTGCCATAATGGTTTTAGGTTGTTCGCCGATAGTTTGCGCGATCGCATTTCCCTCTTTCCCAAAAAATACAAAATGGGGAATTCCATCGACTCGATAACGCTCAACTTCTGGCAACCATTTGTTATTATCCACATTGAGCATGACAAAATTCACCTTGTGAGTATATTGCTGTTCTAATTCATTCATATCACTCGCCATTGCCTGACAAGTCGTACACCAATTAGCATAAAACTCGACTAATGTTGGTTTCCCATTGCTCATCGCTATATCTAACGGCATGGAGTTTTCTGCTAAAGTGGTTAAGGTAGCAGTACTTGTCTCAGTTCGCAGCCCAAAAACGAAAGCAACTGAAAGGATAATTGCGGCGAAAACAATCAATAAATTTCTGACTCTTGCGCCAACGGTGGAGGCTGATTTTTCGGGAGATTCTAAAGAAGAGTTAGGTGAATTCTTAATCATTGGATAGCTGGAAAAAGATTAGGCACTACTTTTAATTTAACTGAACTTGCTCAAAGCGATCGCCATTATGAAAAAACGAGTTACCTTAACTTTCCCCAAACGTTCCGTACAAATGCCAGTAACTTATCGACTGGCGAAAGATTTTAACGTCGCTGCTAATATTATCCGCGCCCAAGTTGCCCCGAATCAAATTGGTAAATTGGTGGTAGAATTATCGGGAGATATTGATGCGCTAGAAGCAGCAATGGACTGGATGCGATCGCAAGATATCGGCATTTCCCTCGCCAGTCGAGAAATATTAATTGACGAGGATGTTTGCGTCAATTGTGGTTTATGTACTGGCGTTTGTCCCTCAGAAGCATTATCATTGGAACCGGAAACATTTAAATTGACATTTTCGCGATCGCGTTGTATAGTTTGCGAACAATGTATCCCCACTTGTCCAGTTCAAGCAATTTCTACTAATTTATAAAAGTACGTTGTTGGGCGTGAGCCCCCCAATTTTTGGCGGGAGCCCAACAAACAACCAAAAAAAATTTTAAACCGGGAAAGATCAGCCAAAAAACCCAACAAAACGAGCGGCGAGAAAGAATTACATTTAAGAGAACCAAAACGCCCCCACAAAAAAACACCCCCCCCCAACCCACCCGCCCCCCCCCCCCCCCAAACAGCCCACGC